>NZ_JBHUAD010000024.1:0-30003 GCF_042789955.1 Oerskovia sp. NPDC056781 | reverse complement strand
GCCCGATGTGGCGGCCGGGGTGCTGTGCGTCGGGCGAGGGACGTTCTGACGCGGGCGGGACTTCCGCGCCCCGAACAGGCCGGTCGAGCGATGACTTCTCCGCCGTGTGCCGGTCTCAGCCCTGCGCGACCGTCGTCGGTCGCCACGCCCGCACCCGGAGGAGACGACATGGCACGGCTCATCTACTCGATGATCACCTCGCTCGACGGCTACGCCGAGGCGGCGGAGGGCGACCTCGGCGTCGGCGCCGACGACGAGGAGGTCCACACCTTCGTCGACGACGTCTTTCGCCACGTCGGCACGTACCTCTACGGCCGACGGATGTACGAGACGATGGTCTTCTGGGAGACGGCGGACGCCGACCCGGCCGCGCCGCCGTTCATCGTCCGGTACGCCCAGGGGTGGCAGGCCGCGGAGAAGGTCGTGTACTCCACGACTCTGGAGACGGTGCCGAGCGCGAGGACCAGGATCGAGCGGACCTTCGACCCTGAGGCCGTGCGCAGGCTCAAGGCCGAGGCCGAGCACGACCTCACCGTGGACGGCCCGAACCTCGCTGCCCAGGCGATCAAGGCCGGCCTGGTGGACGAGTACCACCTGTTCGTCACCACGAGCGTGGTCGGAGGCGGCAAGCGCTTCTTCCCCGACGGCGTGCGCCTCGACCTCGACCTGGTCGAGGAGCGGACCTTCGACAGCGGCCTCGTCTACGCGCGCTACCGGACCCGCTGAGCCCCACGGAAGCCGGGGGTGCAGGCCCGCGGCCGGGGTGCGAGGCCCCAGCGGCGGCGTGAGGATCGACGCATGACCAGATTCGGCTACACCCTCATGACCGAGCAGTCCGGGCCCAAGGCCCTGGTGGACTACGCGGTGGCCGCCGAGAGGATCGGCTTCGACTTCGAGGTGTCCTCCGACCACTACTTCCCCTGGCTCGACAGCCAGGGTCATTCCCCGTACGCCTGGACGGTGCTCGGGGCGGTGGCCCAGGCGACCGAGCACGTCGACCTCATGACCTACGTGACCTGCCCGACGATCCGCTACCACCCTGCCGTGGTCGCCCAGAAGGCGGCCACGCTGGGGATCTTGTCCGACGGCCGCTTCACGCTCGGGCTCGGTGCCGGGGAGAACCTGAACGAGCACGTCGTGGGCAGGGGCTGGCCCGCGGTCGACGAGCGGCACGGACTGCTGGTCGAGGCGGTCGACATCATCAGCGAGCTGTTCACGGGCGAGCTGCTGAGCTTTCGCGGTGAGTACTTCCAGGTCGACTCGGCCCGCCTGTGGGACCTGCCCGACGCCCCGGTCGAGATCGGGATCGCGGTCTCGGGCGCGCAGTCGGTGTCTGCCTTCGCGACCCTCGCGGACCACCTCGTGGCCACCGAGCCGAAGCCGGACCTGGTCACCGCCTGGGACCGTGCGCGCGGCGCGGCCGACCTCCCGCCGTCGCGCAAGGTCGGCCAGATCCCCATCTGCTGGGACACCGACCAGGAGCGCGCCGTCGCCAGGGCGCACGACCAGTTCCGGTGGTCGGGCCTGGGATGGCCCGTCAACGCCAACCTCCCGACCACGCAGGCCTTCGCGAGCGCCAGCGCGTTCGTCCGGCCCGAGGACGTCACCGACTCGATCCCGTGCGGACCCGACCTCGACGCGATCGTCGACGCCGTGTCGGCGTACTGGGAGGCGGGCTTCACCGACGTCGCGCTCGTCCAGGTCGGGGACGAGGGGCAGCAGGACTTCCTCGACCAGGCAGCCGCACCGCTCCTCGACCGGCTCCGATCGGCTGCACCGAGCGACTGAACCCGCTGTGCGGCACAGTGGCCGACGCTCGGAGGACCGGCGTCCGGGACGGTGGAGGAGACCCGCCCCGCCCCCGCTAGAATGAGCCCTCGCCACTGCTTGGAGACCTTGAGCAGGCGGCAAAGACATGGAAGGAATGTCGATGGCCGACGTCGCCACAGCTGCACCCCTAGCCCTCTCCCAGACACTTGCCGCCCGCTCGGACGAGATCCGCGACGCGTGGCTCGACGCCGCTTCGCGCGAGCTCCACGGTCGTACCTCGCGAGGTGAGCTCGAGCGCGAGCAGGCCGAGATCTTCGACGCCCTGGTCGACGGGCTTCGTGCAGGTGGCACGGTGGTGACGGACGCGGCGTTCGACCAGCTCCGCGGCATCCTCGCCGACGTCTCGGCAGTGCGCGCCCGGCTCGGGTTCACACCGCGCGAGACCGCGATCGGCCTGTTCGCCCTCAAGGACGGTCTCTATCCCCTGGCCGAGGCCGGGACGGACATCGTGCCGATCCTGCGCCTCGTGGACCAGCTCGGACTCCTGACCTTCGAGACCTTTGCCGCCGCCCGTGAGTCGATCATCACGGAGCAGGCCGAGCAGCTCCTCGAGCTCTCGACCCCCGTGGTCAAGCTCTGGGAGGGCATCGTCGCGGTGCCGCTCGTGGGGACGCTCGACTCCGCCCGCGCCCAGGTCGTCATGGAGCGCCTTCTCAACACGCTCGTCGACACGGGCAGCGAGCACGCGATCATCGACATCACGGGGGTCCCCGCGGTCGACACCCAGGTCGCTCAGCACCTCCTCAAGACCGTGGTCGCGGCCCGCCTCATGGGGGCCGAGTGCACGATCAGCGGGATCCGGCCCCAGATCGCGCAGACGATCGTGGCTCTCGGCATCGAGTTCGGCGACATCCGCACGCGTGCGACGCTCGCCGACGCCCTCGTCGACGCCCTCCGCTCAGGCCGCGGGGCACGTCAGAAGGGCCTGCCCGCGTGACCGACGGCGTCCCCGTCCTCAAGATCGGCTCGACCCTCCTCGTCTCGATCCAGGTGGACCTCCAGGACGACACCGCCCTGCAGCTCCAGGAGGATCTCGCGACGCGGATCACCGAGACCGGAGCGCGCGGGGTCATCATCGACATCTCCGGCCTGGAGATCGTCGACTCGTTCATCGGACGCATGCTGGCATCGGCCGCCAGCATCTCCCACGTGCTCGACGCGACGACCGTCGTCGTCGGCATGCGCCCTGCGGTCGCGATCACGATGGTCGAGCTGGGCCTTTCCCTCGGGAACGTCCGCACTGCGCTCGACGTCGAGCGTGCCCTCGCGCTCCTGGGCACGGTCGAGGAGTCGGCGGAGGACGTCCTCCTCGCCGCCGCTGAGCGCGAGGAGAGATGAGCACACCGACGACGACCGTCGAACGCGTGCCCATCCTCACTGACTCCGACGTCGTCAAGGTCCGCCAGCTCGTGCGAACCCTCGCCCAGCAGGCGCGCCTGTCGCTGGTCGACCAGACCAAGCTCGTCACCGCGGCGAGCGAGCTGGCGCGCAACACGCTCGTGTACGGCGGCGGTGGCGCCGCCGAGGTCGAGCTCGTCGCCGACGGCCCGCGGACCGGCGTGCGCGCCGTCTTCAAGGACGACGGGCCCGGCATCCCCGACCTCGACCTGGCGCTGACCGACGGCTGGACCAGCGGCGGCGGGCTCGGCCTGGGCCTGTCGGGGTCGCGTCGGCTCGTCCAGCACTTCGCGATCGACACCGCGGCCGGGGCCGGTACGCGCGTCGAGATCGCGACCTGGTCACGATGACGGCGTCGAGCGGAGTCGACGAGCGTCGCAGCATCGTCGAGAACGGCACGTGGTACACCGTGGACCACCCGTCGGCGGTCGGTCGCGTGCGCCGTGCGGCGAGCGTCGTCGCCCGGGACCTGGGGTTCGACGAGGACCGTGCGGCGAAGGTCGGGATCGTCGTCTCGGAGCTGGCGACCAACCAGGTCAAGCACGCCGGGTCCGGGCGGATCCTCGTGCGCGTCTGCCGGACCGGGGACGCCGCCGAGCTCGAGACGCTCGCGATCGACTCCGGCCCCGGCATGCGCGACATCACGGCAGCCATGCGGGACGGAGTCTCCACCCGCGGCACCCTCGGCATCGGGCTCGGCACCGTCCCTCGCCTCGCCTCGTCGTGGGACGCGTGGACCTCGCCAGGCCAGGGCACGGTCATCGCCGCGACCTTCACCGGACAGGGCACGACGGCCGGGCCACGTCGCCCGACCGGCGTGACCCGACCCATGACCGGTCAGGAGGCGTGCGGGGACGCGTTCGCCGTCCGGCACGACGACGGCGTCGCGACCCTCATGGTGGCGGACGGGCTGGGACACGGCCCCCTCGCCGCAGCGGCCTCGGGTGCCGCGGTACGGACCTTCCTCGACGCTCCCCCGGGATCACCGGTCGCGCTCCTCGAGCGGGTGCACCGCGCCCTGTCAGGAACGCGCGGGGCTGCCGTCTCGATCGCCCAGGTGAGCGGTGGTGTGCTGCACCACGCGGGCCTCGGCAACATCTCCGGGACCGTCCACGGCGATCGCGCCCGTGGCCTGGTGTCCCACCCCGGCATCGCCGGTGTGCCGACGCGCCAGCTGCGCGAGACGACGTACCCGGTCGAGCGGGGTGACGTCGTCGTGCTCCACAGCGACGGACTCACCAACCGCTGGTCGCTCGCGGACTACCCGGGCCTCGCCGCCCGGTCCCCCCTCGTCGTCGCCGGCGTCCTGCTGCGAGACCACGCGGTGCGCCCCGACGACTCGTGCGTGGCGGTGCTGCCGGTCACGTGGTCGGAGGCCTGACCATGCCCATCCTCGCCACACAGCTGCGCTCCGACTCCGACGTGATCGCCCTGCGCCGCGCCGGCCGTGAGATCTGCCGCCAGCTCGGGCTGGACGTCCAGGACCAGGTCCGCGTCGCGACCGCGCTCTCGGAGATGGGCAGGGCGGCGGTCGCCACCGGCACCGCCGACGTCGTCATCGCCGTCGTGCCTGGCACGCCCCAGGCGACCCTCCGCGCAGAGATCACCCCCGACGTCGCGTTCGAGCTCGACGGGGACTCGAGCGATGGTGGCGTCCCGGCGGCGCGACGGCTCGTGCGGGACCTCGAGATCGACCCGACGGGCACTCGGGTCGTCCTCACCAAGGTGCTGAGCGTCACGGCCCGGGTCGACGAGGCCTCGCTCGCTCGCGTGCGCCGGTCCACGGCCGCCGCCCACGTCGCCGACGCGCTGGACGAGCTGCGTGTGCAGAACACCGAGCTCGTGCGCACCCTCGACGAGCTGACGCAGCAGAAGGACGAGCTCCGGCGCTTCAACGAGGAGCTCGAGGAGACGAACCGCGGGGTGCTGGCGATGTACGACCAGCTCTCGTCCGAGCTCGAGGAGACCAACACGGGAGTCGTCGCCCTCTACGCCGAGCTCGACGAGCGCGGCCGCGAGCTCGCGGCCGCGAACGAGGCGAAGACCCGCTTCCTGCGCAACGTGAGCCACGAGCTGCGTTCCCCGGTGAACTCGATCCTCGGCCTGACGTCGCTGCTCGCCGACTCCCACCTCGACGCGGACCAGGCCCAGCAGGCGACCTACCTGCGGGAGAGCGCCACGACGATGCTCCAGCTCGTCGACGAGCTGCTCGATCTCGCACGGGCCGAGGCCGGCCACGAGGACGTCGAGCCGGCACCGGTCGACGTCGCCCAGCTGCTCGACGAGCTGCAGGGGACGACCCTCCCGCTCCTTCGGCCCGGAGTGTCGCTCAGGACCTCCTTCCCGCCCGACCTCGTCCTGGTGACCGACAGACGCCTCGCCGCGAGGGTGCTGCGCAACCTCCTGGCGAACGCGGCGAAGTTCACGGACGAGGGACACATCGAGTTCCGTGCGGAGAGGGAGGGAGACCTGGTGCGGTTCGACGTCCGTGACACGGGCCTCGGGATCCCCGAGGACCACGTCGAGTCGGTCTTCGAGGAGTTCGTCCAGGTGCCGAACCGCCTGCAGCCCTCGGTGCGCGGGACAGGTCTGGGACTGCCGTACGCACGGCGGACCTCGGAGGCGCTCGGGGGGACGCTCGTCGCCTCGTCGCAGCCGGACGTCGGGAGCGTGTTCACGCTCCGCCTGCCCTCCCTGCCGTCCGAAGCGTCGGCCCGGCCGGTGCGGGCCGAGGTCCTTCCTCAGGGCGGGGATCTCGGTCACGTGCTCGTCGTGGACGACGACCGGGCGTTCGCGTCGGTCATCGTCGCGATGCTGCAGGGCCACGCCGCGCGCGTCAGCGTAGCGCACGACGCGTCGCACGCCCTGGCCCTGCTGCACGACGGCGCGGCAGACCTCGCACTCCTGGACGTCCGCCTCCCGGGCACGGACGGGCCGACGCTCCGGTCGAGGATCCGCGAGGCGCACCCGGGGACCGGGACCGTGCTCATGTCGAGCGCGTCCCTGCCTGTGCGGGACGACCTCGACGGCGTCCTCTTCCTCCCCAAGGCGGGAATCTCCCGCGACAACCTCGTCGCCACGTTGCGGCGGGCCAAGGAGGCCCGGTGAGCTCGTCCCACACCGTGCTCGTCGTCGACGACACCGCAGCGCATCGGTACATCATGTCGAGCTGGCTCCGTCGTGCAGGCTTCGAGGTGATCGAGGCGGCGACCGGCGCCGAGGCCCTCGTCCGCACGAACCCGCACATCGACGCGATGGTGCTCGACGTCAACCTGCCGGACATCCACGGCGGTGAGGTCTGCCGGAGGCTCAAGGCCGAACCGTCGACCGCCCACATCCCCGTCCTGCACGTGTCCGCGACGGCCGTCGACGCCGCCTCCCGGACCGCCGGTCTGGAAGGCGGCGCGGACGCTTACCTGCCCGAGCCGCTCGACCGGGACGAGTTCCTCGCGACCATCAGCGCGCTGTGCCGACGCCACGACGCCCAGCGGGGCGCGGGGCGCACGGCACGCCGTCTCGAGGCGCTCACCAACGCCCTGGTCCCGCTGCACGAGGCGCGCTCGTACGAGGCCGTCGTCGACCACACCGCGCGCAGCGCCTGCGCAGTCCTGGGCCGCGCCGTGGTCGCGATGGTGGTGGCAGAGACCGGCCTGGTGCTGCGCTCCGTCTGCGTCACCGAGGGGTCGACGCTGGTCCGCGGACGCGGCCCCGCCCCGGTGGTGGCACCGAGTGACGGGAAGCCGCTGGTGTTCTCGGCCCACGACGTCCCGACGCCCTGGCAGCCCCTGCTCCGCGAGGCGGGGATCGAGCCGTCGCGTTGGTGGACCATGTGGCTCGTCGACGCCGGAGGCGCTCTCGTCGGCGGCCTCGGGATCCGGCTCGGCGAGGGTGACGGCATGCTCTCCGAGGAGGACGAGGCGATCGTCGGACGATTCGCCGAGGCCGCGACCGCCGCGCTCTCGAACCTACGCACGTTCGCCGAGGAACAGCGCATCGCCATCGCTCTCCAGCGCGCCCTCCTGCCGTCGAGCCTGCAGGTGAGCGGCCTGGAGGTGGCCGCAAGGTACGAGGCCTCCGACGCGCGCCTCGACGTGGGCGGCGACTTCTACGACGCGTTCGATCTCCCGGACGGCCGGGTCGCCGTCGTCATCGGTGACGTCCAGGGCCACTCGCTCCGCGCGGCGACGGTGATGGCAGAGGTGCGCGTGACTCTCCGCGCCTACCTCCGCGAAGGCCATGACGCCCAGCACGCGTTGAACCTCCTGAACGATGCGCTGCGCTGCGACCACACCGAGTACGCGACCGTGTGCGTCTGTGTGCTCGACCCCCGGTCGGGCGCCGTGGAGATCACCGACGCCGGCCACCTGCCCGCTCTCGTCGTCCGTGCGGACGGCACGGTGCTCCGGGTGAAGGAAGGCTCACGCCTCCTCGGCCTGCCGAACCCGGACGGTCGGCCCGTGCATCGGGACGTGCTGCAGCACGGCGACCTGCTCGTGCTCGTGACCGACGGGCTCGTGGAGCGCCGAGGGGCCTCCCTGCCCGACGCACTCGACCGGCTGGCACTGCTGGCCACCGAGAACGCCGGGGTCGACCCGGCGACGATGTGCGAACGCCTCGTCTCCGCCTTCGACGACGCGGGCCGCGAGGACGACGTCGCGGTCGTCGCCGTCGGTCGTCGTGCGGTGCAGCACGGGCCGACCACCTCGTCGGACGCGAGCGCCTCATCGACCGGAGGCGGGCCTCGCGCACCCCTCGCTACTCGACGCGGGACGACCGGTCGGAGCGACGGCTCGTCCTCATCCTGACGGTCGTGCGGGAGCGGAGCCTCTCGTCAGGCAGGACCGTCGCCGTGTCGGCGAGGAGGTCGTCGAGCCGGGTGGCCAGATCGGGCAGGTCGGCCGCGGGGTCGACCGTGACGAGGAGACTGAGGACGAGCTCGGAACCCTCGTCGCGCAGGGTCGCCGAGGTTCTGCGGACCGAGGGGATCTGCTGAGCCGCATGGGCGGTCGCGTCGGCGACCGCCCCCCGGTCGATGCGCAGGCGCATGGCGCGGCTGGAGCCCGGCAGGTCTTGCTCGGGCACCGACCGGGCGGGAAGGTGCGCGAGCATCCACCACACCGCCACGATCGCCAGGAGCAGCGCGACGACGCCGGTCGCGTAGGGCCACCACGTCTGGGAGGCGGCCGTGGTCGCGCCGGACGTGTCGAGGGTGTCGGGAACGCCGTCGACGTACTCGGCCAGGGTGCCCGTGGTCCACAGCAGCGCTGCGACGCCGACTACGACGAGCACGACTCCGACCAGGGCGAGCAGGACGCGGTCGAGCCTCAGGACGGTGCGGTTCATGGTGTCCGCCCTTCGCCGGCGCGCACGGTCAGGCTCGGTGGTTGCTCGAGCGCCGAGAGCTGGCGTGCGACCTCTTCACGGACGTCGGAGAGGATCTCCGGAGAGCCTGTCGTGCGGACGGTCACGCGCACGGCACGCCGGGTCACCGACGTGCTGGTGTCGAGGACCCCCGGCACGTCGCGGGCTGTGGCGTTCACCCAGCGGGCGACGTCGGCCGAACGCAGGTGGACGCCGCTGGTCGCCACCACACGCAGGGTCGTGCGCGGACGGGGGCGCACGGCCTGCCAGAGCAACCAGAGCCCGACCAGCGCGACGAGCACGCCGACCACCCCGACCCACGTCTCGGGCTCGAGTCCGTCCAGGCCGTCCGCGAGGGCCGCGAACCAGCTCGTGCCCTGCCCCCGGGTCGCCACGTACGCGGCCTGCCCCGCGAGCACCGCGACGGCCAGGAGCACGACAGCCAGGACGAACGCCCACGAGGTCAGGACGAGGGCCGCCCGTGGCGATCTGGCCGGGGCGGGGACGGTCCGGACGGGGGGTGTCGTGGGTGCGCTCATCGGACTCGTCGCTCCTTGGTCGTTCCGGTGGCCTCGAGGACGTCCGAGGGGTCCACGATGCGTGCGACGGTCGCGCGGACCTCGTCCACGTGCACCCCCGCGAGGGCCCAGAGCTGTTCGGTCACGGCCTCGCAGACCTGGCGGGCGACGCTCGCGGCCGGGGCGGGCCACACGAGCGCGATCTCGAGCAGGACACGGGCGCGGTCACCGGCCCGGGAGCAGGTGACGTGCGGGTAGGCCCGGCCCAGCGCTCGCCCGACCGTTCCTGTCGTGGCCGCGTCCGGTGCGACACCGGGGACGCCGAGCACGGCGGCGCGGGTGACCTTCTCGACGACCCGGTCCGCGACGCGCAGCGCTCCACGCTCCCCGGCGTCGACCGTCTCGTCCGAGGAGGAGGTCGCCGCACCCTGCGAGGGCATCGGCCGGGCGAACGGCGTGTCAGACATGGCGCCGGCTGCGGAAGGCGGCACCGAGGTCGATGCGCCCCTCGATCTGGGCGCCGACGAGCCATCCGACCCCGCCGAGGACCACGGCGAGGACGAACCCCCAGAACCCTCCGAGGATCGCGGCGAGGGCCAGCAGTATGCCGGTCAGCAGACCGATCGTGGACACAGACATGTGCTCTCCTTGGACGTGTCCGCTCAGGAGGCGGACGGGGATGAGGACGGGGACTCGACGTCCTCGACGAACACGCGGACGGGCACGGTGGCCAGCGCACGCACGGACTCGTGGACGTCACGAGCGACCGCGGGGATCGGACGGTCGGGCGAGACGACCAGGTGGACCTCGGTCTCCTCGGGACGGAGCCGGACCCCTGTGACGGCACGGCCAGGGAGGTAGGTCGCCACCTCGCCGAAGACCCCGGCGTGCAGCCGCACGACCCCCGGGACGGCGAGCACGGCAGCGACGATCCTCTCTGCGACCTCCCCCTGGGCGACGTCGTCCGGCAGAGGCCGGGGGAACCGGTCGGAGGGGGGCCGCAGAGGCTCGCCGAGCTCCGTCCCTGCATGTGCGTGCTCGAACGACTCGGCGACGTCGAGCGGGGTGGGCGCGGCTGCCTCCCGGCCTTCGCTCGAGGGCCCGGGGGTCGAGGCGGGAGGAGGTGGCGACGAGGTCATCGGACCCGCCCGCCACCGTCCTCGCCCTCACCGCTGTCGGAGGACTGCCCGCGCTGGGTGCGCCGGTCGGGGCCGGGGTCGGCGTCGTCACCGGGCAGGTGGACGTCGTTGACGTCGATGTTGACCTCGGTCACCTCGAGCCCGGTCATGCGTTCGATCGAGGTGATCACGCTCCGCCGGACCGCCTGGGCGAGGTCCGCGATCGACACGCCGTAGTCCGCGACGAGGTCGAGGTCGACGGCGGCCTGGCGCTCTCCGACCTCGACGTGGACGCCCGAGGTGGTGTCGCTGCCGCTGCCCGGGATGTACTCGCGGATGGCGCCGAAGGCCCGGGCCGCTCCCCCGCCGACCGCGTAGACCCCCTGGACGTTGCGGGTCGCGATGCCGGCGATCTTGGCGACGACCTGGTCGGCGATCGTCGTGCTGCCGTGCTCGGAGGCGAGCGCCGAGGGGCGGTCGACCGTCCCGCGCGGAGGTCCGGACGGCCCGGCGTCTCCGGGACGTGAGACCGTGCCGGGTGCTGACGCTCCCGTGGTGGGTGTGCTCTGCTCGCTCATCGTTCGCTCCTCGTGCTCGGGACGCCCCGCGCGTCGGCAGGGCGGTCTGCGACGTTCCCCAGTGAGTGCCGCTCCGCCGCCGGAACGTCACGGGCCCTCAGTGTGATCTAGGTCACACATGACACCGCCGATGGCGAGCGGTTCCTGGGACGCTATCGTCGGACAGGTGGAGGCCGTCGGTGAGGGTGGCTACGCGGGGGCAGTCTCCGACCTGTCGCTCGCACGCAGGGCTGCCCTGCGCGATCGCACGGCCTTCACGACTCTCGTCGACAGGCACGGACCGGCGATGTACCGCTACGTCCTGCGCATGGTCCAGGACCCGGAGGTCGCCGCGGACTGCATGCAGGACACACTGGTGGCTGCCTGGACCGGCTTCCCCGGCTTCCGCGGCGAGTCCGCCCCACGGACCTGGCTCTTCGGAATCGCGACCCGCCAGGCCTACCGCCACCGGAGCCACGCCGCGCGCCTCCCCGGCCCGCTGCCCGACGACCTCGTCGAGTCCGCCTCCCACGCGCCGGACCAGGACGCGCTGGACACCGCGCTCGTCGAAGCCCTCGACATCGCCCTGCTCGGTCTGCCACCGTTGCAGAGGTCGTGCTGGCTGCTGCGCGAGGTCGAGGGGCTGCACTACGCCGAGATCGCCGACATCCTCGGTACGACCCACGATGCCGTGCGCGGGATGCTCCACCGGGCCCGCGCGACGCTGGCCGAGAGGATGAAGGGATGGCGATGAACGACGACGCAGTCCTCGACCGCGCCACCCAGGCGCTGCGCCGCCACACCGACCAGGGGTGGACCCTCGTCCGCGAGAACGCGCTGCTGAAGGCCCTCTCGGCCTTCCGCCCCTCCGCTCCGGTCCGCGGTCGGAGCGCGACGCCCACCGGGATCGTCGAGTACTTCGTCGCCTCGGACGTCCTGGTCACGGCCCTCCGTGAGGCGGTCGTCACGGTGCCGGGCGCGTATCCCCTCACGATCACCTGCTCGACCGACGACCACGACCGGCTCGTGAACGTCACGATCGAGATCCTCGCAGCGTTCGACGAACCTCTCCTCCCCCTCGCCTCCGCCGTCCGTCGGGTGGCCACCTCGCACCTTGCCACGGTCCTCGGCGACCTCGCCCCCGAGGCCGACGCTGTCACCGTCGACATCGCGATCGCCGACGTCGCCGACGAGCACCTCTAGCCACGCAGGGAGAAGGCACCCGTGCCGGACGGCCCGGGTGCCGGCCCGGCGTTCGCGGTCCGCGAAGCGCCCGTGCCTGAGTAGCGGTCCAGCGCTAGCATCCGGTCAGGAGTCTGGAAGCAGGCCCTGAGCCTCCCTGCCCCTTAGGAGCTGAGATGACGACCTCGTACGACCTGGATCGCCCTCTTGACGCAGACCTCATGGAGGTCCTCCTCGCCGGGACGCCCCAACCCGTGGGTCAGTTCGTCCTGACCGTCCGGACGGGAACCTGGTGGTGGTCGGACGGGCTCTACGAGATGCACGGCTTCACGCCGGGCGAGGTGGTGCCGACCACCGCCCTGATGCTCGCCCACAAGCATCCCGACGATCGCGCCCGCGTCGAGGCGGTCCTCGCGAACGCCTGCTCGTCGGGTGAGCCGTTCGCGTGCGTGCACCGCATCGTCGACGCGCACGGCCACACCCGGACCCTCGGGGTCGTCGGCCGGGCTCGCAAGGAGCCCGGGTCGGACGAGGTCACGCAGGTCTCCGGGTACTTCGTCGACCTCACGATCACGCAGCGCGAGCTGTCCCAGCGCGAGGCGACGGCGGCCATCAAGTCCTCCGCACAGAGCAGGGCCGTGATCGAGCAGGCCAAGGGCGCGGTCATGACGGTGTACGGCATGACCGAGAACGAGGCCTTCGACCTCTTGCGCCACCACTCGAACGTCACCAACGAGTCGATCCGGCACCTCGCCCGCCGCCTCATGGAGACCCTTGCCGAGGGGGCCGGCATCGCCGCGCCCACGGCCGACGACCTCGACCTGTTCTTCGAGACGGCTCCGGGGCCTCGGCAGGCGGCAGGCGAGCCGCCGGTGAGCACGCACGGTCAGGGCATCCATCCGGTCCTGTCCTGACGCGGCGTCCTCACGTCGCACCCGGCACCGGCGGCGTGCGAGGGACCTGGAGCACGCCTAGTCTGCGGGAACCCCCGTAGACCACAGGAGCACTCGTGACCGATCCGAGCACCACCGTCCTCGAGCACCTCGCCGTCGTCCTCGACCCCTCACGCCGGGACGACGAGCGCACCCGGCGCCTGGCGACGACCGTCGCGCACGTACCGGCGATGAGCGGGGACGTCACGAGAGCGCTGGCCTGGGCCGCCGAGGTCGGCAGGTCCACGTCTGCCCCGGGTGCCGGCCAGACGCTCGAGCTGTGGGAGCTGCTCGCCTCGACCGCTGCGGCCGACGTCGGTGTCGCTCGGGTGCTCGAGCCGCACCTCGATGCGCTCGCGATCCTGGCGCACGTCCCGGACGAGGTGGACCTGCGCTCGATCGGCGCCGACCAGACCAGCACCTGGGGCGTCTTCGCGGCAGAAGGTCCCGGCGTACGCCTGGAGGCTCAGGAGGGCGGGGACGGCTGGCGCCTCACGGGGGTCAAGCCGTGGTGCTCGCTCGCCGCGACGCTCTCGCACGCCCTGGTGACCGCGTGGACCGTGGACGGTCGGCGGTTGTTCGCCGTCGACCTGCGCGCTCCCGGCGTCCGCCCCGACGACGGCCCGTGGGTCGCCCGCGGGTTCCCGGAGATCGTCAGCGCTCCCGTGCGTCTCGACGGCGCAGCAGCCGTCCCGGTCGGGGGTCCCGGGTGGTACCTCGACCGCCCTGGTTTCGCCTGGGGGGGCATCGGTGTCGCAGCCTGCTGGTGGGGCGGCGCGGTGGGTCTCGCGCGTGAGCTGTATGCGGCGACCGCGCGTCGTGAGCCCGACCAGCTCACGCTCGCGCACCTGGGTGCGGTCGACGTCGCGCTGACCAGCGCACGGACGACGCTCGTCGAGGCGAGCCGGGTCGTGGACGGCAGCACGGACGCCGAGGTCGCCCCCGGGGTGCTCGCCCGGCGGGTGCGCGGCGCCGTCGCGCGCACGGTCGAGGAGACCGTGCAGCGGTGCTCGCACGCCCTGGGGCCGGGTCCGATGACCGCCGACGAGGCCTACGCGCGCCGTCTGGCCGACCTGCAGCTCTACGTACGCCAGCACCACGCCGAGCGCGACGACGCCTCCTTGGGCCGTGACCTCGTGGCCCGCGGGACCGCGCCGTGGTGACCTTCGACCATCGAGACCCGGGCACCACCGAGGACGCCTGGAGAGCCGACGGCTTCTTCGACCGGATGCCTCCCCTGGACCTTCCCGACGACGTGCCCCACCTCGTCGTGCTCGCCGCACACCCCGACGACGAGTCGCTGGGCGCCGGCGGCCTCCTGGCACGGCTCACCCGCCGGGGCACGCCGGTCACGGTCGTCGTCGCGACGGACGGCGAGGCGTCGCACCCCGACTCCCCCACGCTCTCCTCTGCTCGGCTCGCGGGCCTGAGACGTCGCGAGCTCGTGGACGCGGTCGACGTCGCCGCTCCCGGTGCTGCCGTGGTCTTCCTGGGGCTGCCGGACGGAGGCCTGCGGGAGCACCGCGCCAGCCTTCACCGTCGGCTGCTCGGTGTCCTCGGCGCCTTGGCGGAGGACGAGCCCGGACACGGAGAGCGCGCCCCGGTGATGCTGTGCGCTCCGTGGCGCGGCGACGGCCACCGCGACCACCGCATCGCCGGCGAGGTCGCAGCCGCGGTCGCCGGCGAGCAGGGCGCACGGCTCCTGGAGTACCCGATCTGGTGGTGGCACTGGGGCAACCCGGACGACCGGACCGCCACCAAGGACATGCGGGCGCTCACGCTCACGCCGCAGGAGCGAGCAGCCAAGGGGCTCGCGCTGGCCGCGCACCGGTCGCAGGTCGAGCCGCTGTCCCCGGACCCTCGGGACGTGGCGACGGTCGGGCCGGAGATGCTGCGGCACGCCGAGCGCGACGTGGAGGTCTTCATCGAGGCCCCACGCCCGGCGCCCGCCCCGCCCGCACCGTCCCCGACGACGGAGTCCGGATCGGGGTCGGGGCGTGGACCAGGGCCCGGATCGGTGTCCTCGAAGAGCCTGCCTGCCGGCTTCTTCGATGCGTTCTACCGCGGCCGCTCCGACCCGTGGGGCTTCGAGACGCGCTGGTACGAGCAACGCAAGCGCGCCGTGACGCTCGCGTCGCTGCCGCGTGCACGCTTTCGGGCCGGCCTGGAGATCGGTTGCTCGACCGGTGTCCTGACCGCGGATCTCGCCACCCGCTGCGACCGTCTCGTGGGGGTCGACGTCGCCGCGGCCGCGCTCGCAGCGGCCCACGAGCGCCTCGGCGACGAGGTCGTGCTCCTGCGTCTCCAGACGCCTGCCGAGTGGCCCGACGGGCTCTTCGACCTCGTGGTGCTCTCCGAGGTCGGGTACTACTACGGCGCGAGCGACCTGGAGACCGCGATCTCCCGTGCGGTCGGGTCCCTCGCCGCGGACGGCGTCCTGGTCGCGTGCCACTGGCGGCACCCGGTACCCGAGTACCCGCTGCGTGGCGACGACGTCCATGCAGCCCTCGCTGCGCGGGCCGAGCTCGTGCGCCTCGTGCATCACCTCGAGGAGGACTTCGTCCTGGAGGTCTTCGTCCGACCGCCGGGACGCTCGGTCGCCGCGGAGGCGGGGCTGGCATGAGCGCACCGGACCGCGTGACGCGACTGGCCGTCGTCGTGCCGGTGAACGACGAGGAGGAGCTCCTGCCCCGCTGCCTGGCCGCGCTCGAGGTGGCCGTCGCGCGGACGCGGGACGAGCGACCGGCCGTGCGGGTCGAGGTCGTGCTCGTCCTCGACGACTGCACCGACGGGTCGGTCTCGCTCGCACGATCGTCTCCGTTCACCGTGGTCGAGACCGGATACCGGCGGGTCGGGGCAGCACGCGCCGCCGGGGTCGAGGCGGCGACAGGGCGGATCGGCAGGGGCCGACCGGCACGGCTGTGGATCGCGAGCACCGACGCCGACTCGGCGGTGCCCCCGCACTGGCTCACGCACCAGGTCACGCTCGCGGAGGCAGGGGCCGACCTGGTGATCGGCACCGTGCGTCCCGACTTCGACGACCTCTCCCCCGCGCAGCAGGCCGCCTGGGTGGCGACGCATCCCGTCGGGCACGCGAACGGGCACGTGCACGGGGCGAACCTGGGGATCCGCGGCGACCTCTACCTGGCCGTCGGCGGCTTCCCGAGGGTCGCCGAGCACGAGGACGTCGACCTCGTGGCCCGTGCCCGGGGCGCTGGCGCGCGCGTCGTGGTCTCCGACGAGGGCCAGGTCCTCACCTCGGGTCGCACGACGGGCCGCACCCCCGGCGGGTACGCGCGGCACCTGCGCGAGGACCTCGTCCGGCCGGTGAGAGCCGGCTGAGACCTTCCGCAGGTGCACCGGAAGGTCTCGTCACCGTGGGTCGGCGCCTGTACCTCGGCCTTGCTCGGTGAGACCGACGTGGTGCCCCACCGTGCGCCCCTCCCGGCCCACTGGCATCTGGGGCGCACGGTCGATCACCCGTCCCCGCGGGTCGGTGCAGCCGTCCGCCGGCGGACGAGCCGCGTGACCAGGTAGAGCACGACCCCCACCAGGACGAGAGCCCCCGCGCGGAGCCAGGTCTGCCCGGCCTGCTGCGTCAGGAGCAGGACGCAGCTTGCGGTCCCGAGCACGGGCACGATCGTCGCGACGCGGAAGTGGTCCTCCTTCACGGTGTCCCGGCGCAGGACCAGGACCGCGACGTTGGTGCTGATGAACACCACGAGGAGCAGGAGCACCACGGTCTCCGCGAGCGCACCCAGGTCTCCCGTGAAGACGAGCCCCATCGCGACGACGGTCGTCGCGATGATCGCGACCCACGGGGTCCGGCGGCCGGGGAGCACCCGGGCCAGCCCCGCGGGCAGCAGTCCCTGTCGCGCCATGCCGTAGGTGAGGCGGCTCGCCATGATCATGGTGAGCAGGGCGCCGTTCGCGACCGCGACGAGAGCCACCACGGCGAAGACCCGCTCCGGTACGACGTCGGCGACCCTGACGACCTCGAGCAGCGGCCCGGTCGAGCTCGCCAGCTGCTCGGGGGGCGCCACCGCGACGGCGGCCACACCGACGGCCACGTACACGACGCCTGCGGTGATCAGTGCGCCGAAGAGCGCACGGGGGTAGACCCGCCGGACGTCCTTGACCTCCTCGGCCAGGTTGGCCGAGGTCTCGAAGCCGACGAACGAGTAGTACGCGATGAGCGAGGCCGAGAGGACTGCGAGCGCCGGGGTGGTGCCCTGGGTGAACTCGAGGGCCCTGCCCGGCGACGCGTCGCCCCGCGTGAGGACGACGGCAGCGAGCACCACGATCAGGACGAGCCCGGAGAGCTCGATCGCGGTCATCGCCACGTTCGCACGCAAGGACTCCTGGATCCCGCGCGCGTTGAGCGCCGCGACGAGGAGCAGGAAGACGAGCGCGACCGGCACGACGGGGAGGTCCACGAACGAGCCGAAGTAGTCGCCGGCGAAGGCGAGGGACAGCCCCGCAGCGCTCGTGACTCCCGCGGCGAGCATGCAGAACCCCACGAGGAACGACACGATCGGTACCTTGAAGGCGCGTTCGGCGAACACCGCGGCTCCCCCGGCGGCCGGGTACTTCGTGACGAGCTCGGCGTACGAGCCCGCGGTCAGCAGGGACAGTCCGAGCGCGACGAGCAGGGGCAGCCAGACGGCGCCACCCACCTTCCCGGCCATCTCACCGACCAGGGCGTAGACCCCCGCGCCGAGCACGTCACCCAGGATGAAGACGTAGAGCAGGCGTCCCCCGACCGAGCGGTTCAGGGGCGTGGGCGGGGACGCTGTGGTCGTGGCAGACATCTGGGCAGGCTCGCACGGGAGTGCGCAACTCGCGACCTCCCGCGCTCCCCGCTGCTGTGCGGGACTCCGTGGGGGTCGCTACGTTTGCTCGATGACCACCGGTGAGATCGAGCGACGCTCCACGGTGTCCACCGCCGTGGGAGACGTCGTGCGTGTCCTGGCGGGGATCGCGATCCCGGTGGGCACCCTTGCCTACGGGCTCGTGGCGACCGCCCTGCTCTCCCTCGTCCTGCTGGGGGCGGTGATCCCCCGGGCCGTCGGTCTCAAGGGGCCCCTCGATCCGCTCGTCGGCCTCGTCCTGAGCGCCGCCGCCTGGATCGCGCTGCTCGATCTCTACGCCCAGCTCTCCTGGCTCGACCTCGCCGTGCACCTGGTGGCGACCGCCGTGCTCACGGTCCTGGCGTACGCGGTCCTCGTCTTCCTGGGGGCGCTTCCCTCGCCCGGCCCCCTGCTCGACGGCCTGGGCGGCCGAGCCGCCCGCTCCGTCCTGGACGGCCTCTCGCGCCCTCGGCTCGGCGCCGTCGTCACGGCGACGGCGCTCGGGGTCCTGCTCGCCCTGCTGTGGGAGGTCGGCGAGTGGGCGGGCACCACGTTCGTGGACCCTGCGATCGCCGTGGGCTACCTCGACACGCTGGGCGACCTCGTGGCTGGTGGGATCGGGGCCCTCGCCGCCGGTGTCCTCCTGGTGCGCGGGGCATGAGCGCCACGTCCCGGGTCGACGCGTTGCCGTTGACCGTCGTCATCCCCGTGAAGGACGACGCACGGCACCTGGAGCGTTGCCTCGAGGCCATCGCCCGGCAGACCCGGTCACCCCACGAGGTGGTGGTGGTCGACAACGCCTCGACGGACGACAGCGCCGACGTGGCACGGCGGGCGGGCGCCCGGCTGGTCGTCGAGCCCTCACCCGGCATCCCGGCGGCCGCCTCGACGGGCTACGACGCCGTGGCGTCCGGTGTCATCGTGCGCTGCGACGCGGACACGGTGCCCCCGCCGGACTGGCTGGAGCGCGTGCACGAGGCCTTCGCGGCGGACCCTGGTCTGACCGCACTCACCGGCTCCGGGCGGTTCTACGACCTACCTGGCCTCCGCGCCCGCCTCGCGCAGCTCTTCTACATGCGCTGCTACTACTGGGGGACGCATGCCGCGTCGGGCAACGTGCCCCTGTGGGGGTCCAACATGGCGATCCGTGTCGACGCGTGGCGCGAGGTCAGGCATCTCGTGCACCGGGACGACCCGCACGTCCACGACGACACCGACCTGAGCCTCCAGCTCGGGAGCGAGGCTCGTGTGCGCTACGACGGTCGGCTGGTCGTCGGGGTCTCGGGGCGCACGTTCGAGTCCCGGCAGGCTCTGGCCCGACGGTTCCGCTGGGCCTGGCACACTCTCGCCGTGAACTGGGCGGTCAGCCCGCCGTGGGAGCGATGGGCGGCACGGATCACCGTGCGGCGGCGCGCCGGGCGCGACCGGACGTCCCCCACGGCACCGTGAGCCGGGCGGCTACCCTCCCCCGTCGGGCAACGGACGCCGGAACACCCTGGCGTGCAGGAGCTCGAGCAGGTCGGAGAGCACCCGGACCTGCTCGTCCGCCTGGGCGACCAGGCCGTCGAGGTCCATGCCCTGCTCAGGGGTGAGCCCCAGGCCCGTGCGCTGGGCCAGGAGGGTCTGCCAGCCGCTCCTCTTCCCGGTGACCGCACCCCGGAGCAGCTCGACCTCGAGCAGTGCGCTCAGCGGCGAGGTCCTGCTCACGTGACCGTTGAGCTTGAGGCGGCCGATCCGTTCGGCGAGGGCCGCACCGACGACCTTGTACGTCCGGACGGGGAGGTCGAGCCGGTGAACGCACCGGATCAGCCATGCTCGCTCGTCCTCGAGCTGGCTGACGAGCGGAGCGATCGCCGTGCCCACCACGGTGCCGTCGTACACCTTCGCCATGCGCCGGACCCGCTGCACCCCCACGGTCGCCCCGGCCACGTGGTCGTTGAGATAGATCGCGAGCAGTCGGGTGTCGACCGGCGTGGTCATCGCGAGCCCGTGTCGTCCGTGGCGTCCGCAGCGGACGCCGTGCGCACCGTGGGGTCCAGGACGACCTTGATGCACCCGTCCTCCTTCTTCTGGAAGAGGTCGTAGCCGCGCGGTGCGTCCTCGAGCGACAGCCGATGGGTCCGCAGGTCGAGGACGCCCAGGGGGTCGGCGGGGTCGGAGACGTGGGGCAGCAGATCGTCGATCCACCGGCGGACGTTCGCCTGGCCCATGCGCAGCGTGACCTGCCGGTCGAAGAGGTCCATCATCGGCAGGGGGTCCTTGGCACCGCCGTAGACGCCGGAGATCGACAGGCTGCCGCCACGGCGGACGAGCGAGATCGCGGTGAGGAGCGCGGCCAGGCGGTCGACGCCCACCTTCTCGTTGATCGCACCGGCGACGGTGTCCGGCAGGACTCCCGCCGCCTTCTGGAACAGGGAGGCCCCCGGAGACCCGTGAGCCTCCATCCCGACGGCGTCGACCACCCCGTCGGCGCCCCGCCCCTGGGTCAGGTCACGGACCGCGCCCACGACGTCGTCGACCACCGCCAGGTCGACGACCTCGATGCCGTGCCGCCGGGCCATCTCCAGGCGCTCGGGCACGAGGTCGAGCCCGACGACCTGCCCGGCCCCGCGATGCCGCGCGACCCGCGCAGCCATCTGACCGATCGGTCCGAGCCCGACCACGGCGACCGTCCCGCCGGGCGGCACCGCCGCGTACTCGACGGCCTGCCACGCGGTCGGCAGCACGTCCGACAGGTAGAGGTACCGCTCGTCCGGGCCGTCGTCGGGCACCACGACGGGGCCGTAGTGCGCCTGCGGTACCCGGAGGTACTCCGCCTGCCCACCCGGGACCTGGCCGTACAGCTTGGTGTACCCGAAGAGCGCCGCACCCTTGTCCTGCGAGCGGACCTGGGTCGTCTCGCACTGCGACTGCAGTCCGTGGGTGCACATCCAGCACGTCCCGCACGCGATGCCGAAGGGCACGACGACGCGGTCGCCGACCTTGAGCCGGGTCGCGTTCGCACCGACCTCCTCGACGACGCCCATGGTCTCGTGGCCGAGCACGTCGCCCGGGTCCAGGTACATGCCCAGCACCGAGTACAGGTGCAGGTCGGAGCCGCAGATCGCGGTCGACGTGACCCGGACGACCGCGTCGGTGGGCTCCTCGATCCTCGGGTCGGGTACGTCCTCGACCGAGACCTTCTCCCGGCCCTGCCACGTCAGTGCTCGCATGTGCGTCGTCCTCTCGTGCGTCGTCCTGTCGGATGGTCGTGCCACGTCCCGGCCGGGAGGTCCCGGCCGCAACGTTCAGTCCCGCACCGTCGGGGAACCGGCGGACTCCTCCTTCGTCTCCTGCTGCGCGGCCCTGCGTATCTCGGCGCCTCGCTCGACGTCCTCCTGGAGCTTCTGCGCCCGCTTCTCGCTCGCGCGCGTGTCGCGGGGCGGGAGCTGGAGAGACTGCTCGGCCGCGATCCCGCCCTCCAGCTCGCGGGCGCGCTCGAGCTCCGCATCGAGCTCCGCACCGAACAGCAGGGCGAGGTTGGTGATCCACAGCCACAGCAGGAAGACGATCACTCCTCCCAGCGCGCCGTAGGTCGAGTCGTACGAGGCGAAGGTCGCGACGTAGAAGCCGAAGCCGACCGAGGCGAGGATCCAGACGAGGATCGCGACGATCGCGCCCACGCTCAGCCAACGGAACCGGGGCTGACGGACGTTGGGCGTCGTGTGGTAGAGCACGGCCACGATGAGGATCACCAGCAGCAGCACCACAGGCCACTTGGCGACGTTCCACGTCGTCACCGCCGCCGCCCCCAGCCCGATCGCGTCCCCGATCGCCCGGGCGACCGGTCCGGACACCACCAGCGCAACCACGACGAGCGCGGCCATGAGCACCACGGCGGCGGTCACCACGAGCATCACGGGCCGGAGCTTCCAAACGGGGCGCCCCTCCTCGACCTCGTAGATGCGGTTCATGGACCGTCCGAACGCGCCCACGTATCCGGACGCGGACCAGAGCGCGACGACGACTCCCACGACCAGCGCCAGGCCCGCTCGGTCGCTGCCGCCCACGACCTGCTCGACCAACGGGGTGAGCGTCGCCATCGCGTCGGCGGGGACGACCGACGACGCGACGTCCAGCACCTGGTCCACGATCTTCTGGCTGTCCCCGACCAAGCCGATCAGCGAGACGACGGCCAGGAGCGCGGGCGCCGAGGCGAGCACGGCGTAGTACGTCAGGGCCGCCGCGAGGTCGAGGCACTGGTCGCGCGAGAACTGACGCATGGTCGTCCGGGCGACGTGCTTCCACGAACGCACCGGCAGATCCGTGGGCGAGTCCGGCTTGCGCGGGTCGTCGGGGGCGGGCTCCGGGCGCGGCCGGCGAGCGTCTGAGTCGTTCATGCAGATCCTCCTCGTGGGCGACGCGACCGTGCCGAACCCACGATGACGACAGGCGGAGGAGCAGGCCTCCGGCGCGTTGGTCCCGGGAAACCGAGTCGAGCGGTGCGGTGCACCTGGCTCCCGGTCGGCCACTTCCTGACCACCTTCGAACCTAGGCGACCTGGCCCGACTCGCCACCCGGGCGACAAGCTCGCCGGGCACGCCCCTGTCCGCAGCGCGCACCGGCGGCTCGGCTAGGCGCCCCGGCGCCGCACCGCCACCAGGACCGTCGTCCCGAGCACGAGCAGGATCACGGCCAGGGCCCCGGCACGCGCGAGGTCGGCGCCGGTCCCGGGCAGGCCCGGTGACGCGCCGTCACAGCCGGCGGCGACCGCCACCTCGGCGGGTGAGAGCGCGGTCGTCAGCGCTGTGTGGACCGCCGTCCCGCCGCCCATGCCGCCGCTCGTCGGCGACCACGTGTTGACGACCTCGACGGGCTCGCAGACGTCCGGCCCCACGGGGAGGTCGAACTCGACCGACTCCGGGACGGCCGTGGACGGGTCCGTGAGCGTGCTCTCGCTGTCGACGACGACCTGCACGGTGTCCGCGCTGCCCGCGTCCGTCTCGGCGACGACGCAGGTGGCGCCCTGCGGGAGGTCCTCGTACACCGCGACCCAGTCGTCGGACGCGGAGAGCGTGCGGATGGGGCCGCCCGGGATCGCGACGTCGACGAGGTCGCCGTCGACGTCCCGCGTGCACGCGAGAGAGACGGTGAAGACGTCCCCGCGGTGCTCGGCGGCGTCGGCACCGGACAGCGTCTTGACGACGCGGACCTCACCGACGTCGAACGTGTTCGTCACGGTGACGGTGCCTGCTTCTCCTGCCGGGACGACGACTGCTCCCGGTTCGCCCTCCCCGACGGCGGAGACCGTCGTGGTGGTCGCGCCGCCCGTCGCCGTCTCGGTGACCTCGCACTGCGCGCCGACGGGCAGGCCGTCGTACGTCACGGGGTCTCCGGCCACGAGCTCGCGCACGGCCCCGCCGGGGATCTCGATCGCCTGGCCGTCGAAGGTGCACGCGAGCGACACCTCGAACGGTCCGGCGCCGTACAGCGCGGCCCCGTCGCCGTCGACGACCTTGTCGACCACGAGCGACCCGAGGTCGAACGTGTTCGTCGCGACGACGCCCACCGTGGTGGGCGCCCCCTCGGCGTCGACGGGCGTCACGACGACGTCGGCCGACGGGCCGTCGGTCTCGACGGGATCGCCGCCGTCGACCGTGACGGTCATGGTCGACGCCGACGCCCCGCCGTCCTCGGACTCGGCGACCGTGCAGGCCGCGCCGACGGGCAGGTCGTCGTAGACGACGGGCGTCCCCGGCACGAGCGTGCGCGTGGATCCCCCGGGCACGGGCAGCGGCTCGCCGTCGACCGTGCACGTGAGCGTCACGGTGAACGGACCTGCGCCGTAGAGGTCGGCCCCCTCGCCGTCGACGACCTTGTCCACGGCGACCGCGCCGACGTCGAACGTGTTGGTCGCCGTGACCGTCACGGTGGTTCCTGCGGCCACGGTCACGGGGCTGGGCGCGATCGACACCGACGTCGCGCCGCCGTCGTCGGGCTCGGTCACGTCGCAGACCGCGCCCGCGGGCAGGTCGGCGATCTGCGCCTCGAGCGGCGCCCCCGCGCCGAGCACGACCGCGTCGTCGTAGACGACGCGCGGCCCGCCCGGTCCTGTGCCGTCGTCGTCGAACGTGCAGCGCACCTCGAGGGTGAACGGCCCTGCGCCGTACGTCGGAGCGCCTTGGCCCTCGACGACCTTGAGGAGGTCGAGGCCCCCGACGTCGTAGGTGTTGGTGAGCACGACGTCGTTCGTGCTCTCGCCCTCGTCGGTGTCGGCGCCCAGCGTGAGCGTCGTGGACCCCCCAGGGGTGGTCACAGCAGGGCTCGACTGCTGGGTCACCGTGATCGTGACGGACGAGGCGTTGCCCGTCCCGGTCTCCTCGACCGTGCAGACGGCCCCCACGGGCAGCCCGTCGAGCTCGACCGTCTGGTCGTCCTCGATCTCGATCACCATCGGGTCGTCGGGACCGTAGCCTCTCGCCCAGACCGGCTCGCCGAGGAACGTGCAGTCGACCGTGACCTCGAACGGGCCGAAGGGGACCTCCTGCCCGTCCTGGTCGACGGCGTCCGTCACGACGTCCTTGGACACCTCGATGCTCGCCAGGTCGTAGCGGTTGACCGCCGTGAGCGTGTTCACGGTCGGTGTCTCACCGATCGTCACGGTCCCGACGATCAGCTCGGTCTGACCGTTCGAGCCGTCCTCCGTGAGGGTGCACACGGCACCGAACGGCAGGTTGGGCACCGTGACCGGGGTGTCGCGGGTCACGGTGATCGGTATCGGGTCCAGCACGGTCTCCACAGGGGTCCCGGGGGCCGAGGTGCACCGGACGAAGAGGTCGAACGTGTCAGGGGCGTTGACGGCCCCTGCTCCGGCGACCCGCTTGACCACCTCGAGGGAACCCGTCGCGGTCGCGACCCCCACCTTGGTGCCCTCGGTCGGCAGGAGGTTCAGGTCGCCCTGCGGGGAGACCACGACGGCCGACGCCGCGGCCGAGTTCCAGGCGATCGACCGGTCACCGGCGTCCGGCGGGACGGCCGGTGTCAGCGTCGTGCCCTCGATCGCGATGTACTCCCCCGGCTGGAACTCGTCGTCCGCAGGGAACTGGACGACGAACTTCAGCGCCCTGACCGTCGCGAGCAGCGCGGCGTCCTCGGAGCCGTCGAGCTGCACCCAGCCCGTCACGGGGTCGTCGGTGGGGCAGACCGGTTCGGCCATCGGGTCGGTGAGGTCGTCCATGCAGTAGTCGTCCGACGTCGTGTAGTAGACCGAGCCCACGCTCCCTTCAGGGGCGTTGACGAGCTCGGGGGGTGGGTCGATCGTCAGGATCGGGGTCCACTGCGACCCGCGCGCGGACGAGGACGAGGATCCCGTGTCCCCGACCGCCGGCAGGCGGTCGTACACCACGACCTTGTCCATCGGCAGGTTCCCGACGTTGTCGATGCGTATGTGCCATGTCTGGGCGTGCCCCGGCGCGATGACCGGGGTGCACGGGTAGGCGTAGAGGCCCGTCGGGAAGGGCGTGCACACGACGGGAGGGCCGGTGTAGGCCGGGTCCACGATGACGTCCAGCGCGTCGTCGTTCGTCGCCCGCACGAGCTTGGACTGCGCGAGGACCCCCGCCGGGACCGGTGTGACGTCGGCGTCCGCCTCGCACGCGCCCGTCTGCGGGTCGAGCCTCGTCTGGCACTCGTCCCACGGGCGGTCGGCCGTGGCACCCGCGGTGTTCTCCACGAGGGTCAGCGGCGCCAGCCCCACCCGGAACCGAACCATGACCGTGATGGTGTACGTCTGCCCGACGCCGAGCACCGTCCCGTCGGGAAAGCCGAACCGGAGCCCGAGGAGGTCCCCGGTCTGGGTGACCGTCACGTCGGCCGGGTCGACGGGGAGCGGGTCGCCCTCGGCGGGGGCCAACGGTGGCCCCGTGAGCAGGTACGAGAACGGGTCGGCAGTGGCCGCCAGCCGGAGCTGTGCCCCCTGGGCGTCCGACGGCATCGGGGAGTCCTCGACCACGAGCTCGCCGATCGCACGGTTGCCGGTGTTGGTCACGGCGATGGTCATCGGGAACGTCGCGTCGGGCGCCTGCGTACCCCCGGAGACGACGCGGTCGAACGTCTTGACCACCTGCACCCCGTTGGTCGCGTGGGCGTAGACGAGCTCCGCCGTCTCGTCGTCGGTCGCGGACACCGGGACCGGGTTGCCGGACTCCGGGTCGACGACGAGGTCGGCCCCCGTGACGGTGCCGTCGACGGTGTTGCTCGCGACGCCCGGCGCCGTCTCGCCGGGGGCCGGCGCGTTGGCTTCGAGGTCCGTCAGGACCGGCCCACCGGTCCGCATCGCCTCCCGCCGTTCGACCGAGATCGGGACGGTCTGCGTCGGGGTCGCGGGGTTCTCCCAGATCGACCCGTCGGTCCTGCTGAACGTGAACCGCAGGCCCTGCACCTCGGCCGGGGACACACCGTCCGGCAGCGCGAACGTCGCCGACTCGTCGCCCAGGACCCACGAGCCGCCGTTCACCACGACGCCACTGGGTCCGGTCACGAACTCGCCCCCGGTGAAGGCGTCGACCCGCACCTGCTGGACGGGCGCGGTGAGCGCGGCGCCCGCGAACGCGTCGAAGTCGTACTGGTTCCAGAACCGGGGGTCGTCGTCGACGAGCACCATCTCCACCGCGCGCGACGGTCCGAGAGGCTGTCCGCTGAGCGTCATCGTCACGGGGCCCGTGCCCGGCTCGACGATCTGCGTCGGGTCGAACGTCTTGCCGACGTCGAGCGCGATCCCCGCGTCCTGCAGGACCATGCTCGCGTCGTCGTGGGCGAGCCGGACGTCCTGGTCCGTGCCGCCCGGGTCGGCGATCGTCGCGACCGCCCCGTTCGGCACCGGGCTGTACCCGGCGACCGTGACGGGTGCCAGGGTGTACCTGTCGATCTCGCGCAGCTGGAGCGTGAGGTCCATGCTGCCGGACGCTCCGGGCGCCACGAGGCCGTCGAACGACGTGACGACACCGACGACGTCGGCCAGGTCGCTCGTCGTGAGCGCCTCGGCCTGCGCCTCGCTGAAGCTCGCGGTCGAGCCGCCCAGGTAGGTGAGGGTGACCGTCGTTGTCTGTGTCCCGTCGGGCGGGTCCAGGGTGATCGCGCGCAGCGTGAACGCGTCGAACGGCTTGGTCCCGGGCGCAGTCTGCACGTCCCCCGAGGTCGCGACCCCCGGCTCGACCAGGCGGAGCTGGCTCACCTTCGCGGCCGACGCGTTGGTCCCCGTGACGATCACGTCGGTCGTCGGGTAGAACTGCGCCGGGGTGTCCGACGGCGGGACCGAGACGGGACCGCCGGTCCAGTCCTTGTCGACGGTCACGTTGAGCGGCTGGTCGATGATCAGCACGTCGGCTCCGTCGGTGTCCGTGTACTGGTTCGAGTCGAACGTGCCCGTGGCACGCACGGTGTCCAGGACGATCCCGGGGTCCGTCGTGTTGTAGAGCGTGCCGTGGGTCGAGCCCAGCACCGGGGCGCTCGGGTCGGAGCGCTTGACGTCCCGGACCTGGAAGGTCAGGTCGAGGTGACGACCGTCCGCGAGCGTCGAGCGCGCCACGCCGTCACCGGGCTGCGGAGCCGTCGGGTCCCCCGTCGTGGTGCGGTCGGGCGACTCCTCGTAGGTCAGGCGCACCGAGGTCGCCGACGCCTGCTCCTCGGGAGACAGGGTGTACCCCGGGAAGGACCCGACGCACGGGCACGGGTCGCTGCTCGCGGGGACCCACGTGCCGCCGACGAAGAGCTCGACGCCGGTCACCTGGTCGTAGGAGATCAGCGGGTCGGTCGCGGTGTCGATCGCCTCGACCCGCACGAGGTCGAACGCGTCGTAGAACGAGCTCGCGATCGGGGTGCTCTGCGGGTCGGCGATGTCCGAGATCACCAGCGGGTCCACACCCGAGAAGCCGTTGGTCGACCAGGTGATCTGCGCCGTGACCTGGTCGTCCGAGCGGGCGAGGACGCTGGGCGGGGCGCCGCCGAGGAAGTCCTTGGCGACGAAGTCGAGCGCACCGGGACCGTCCACCGGGAAGGGGTCGACCGAGGCGCAGCCCTGCGCGGGGGGCGTCGGGGCCACCGCGCTCGACGACGCGCTCGACGCGGCGCAGTTCTCGATCGGGGTGTCGCGGTCGGCCGGGCCCGTGTACTCGGCCGTGAAGTTGGGCTGGAACTGCGTCCCGGGTGGGAAGCCGTCACCGGTCGAGTCGTAGACGAACTGGACCCCCCCGGCACCTTCGGGGAGGTCGCAGCTCACGGTCGTCGGTCCGGTGTACGGGCCGCAACCCGGTGCGGACACCCAGGCACTCCCGTCCCAGTAGCTGACCGTCAGGGTCGCCCCTGCGGGCACGTCGGTCGTGCGCACCGAGGTCGCGGTGAAGTTCGACCAGAACTCGCCGGGGTTCGACGGGTCGACCGGGTCCTGGACGACGACCTGGTCCGCGTTCGCCGTCGACCCGTCCGGCCCGAACGGCAGGAGCTGGGTCGGGAGCTGCACGATCACGGACTGGCCGGGCACCGCGGGGATGGTCGAGGGCGACATGATCTTGTCGGTGCTGGTCGCCAAGCGGTCGACCAGGGTCACGAGGTCCGCGGGGGCCGTGGCCGGGTCCGCGCTCGGGACGGTGGCCTCGATGGTGTTGGTGTGCGTGACGTCGTCGGTCGTCTGGTCGGGGTCGGTGTCCGCGGTGAACGGGATCGAGGCCGCGGCGCCGGTCGCCAGGTCGCCCGTGAAGACCACGGTGAAGCCGACCACGACGCACGTGCCCGGTGGGTTCGGGAGCGTGTTCGGGGTGGTCGCGTCGATCTCGGCGGTCGAGCCGTCGGCGCACGTGAACGTCACGGTCGCACCGTTCGCGCCCGAGGGCCACTGCACTCCCGTGCCGTCCCCCGTCGGCCCGAAGCCGGTGAAGGTCAAGGGGTCGTCACCCTCGAACGGGTTGTCGGTCCCGGGGGCGGGCTCGGTGATCGTCAAGGAGTCGACGGCGGTCCCGGTGTTGGTGGCCCCGATCGTGACGGTCGTCGGGTCGCCCGCGGACACGGTCGTCGGCGAGAAGCTCTTGGACGCCGTCACGCTGTTGTCCGGCGGGGTGATGACGTACGTGTCGTCCGCCGTCGTGGGCGTGGACTGCCCACCCGTGTGCGTGACGTACGACGACGCGTCGTTGGTGATCGTGGTGGCGCCCGTGAGGTCGTCGACCGCGTCGCTCTGCTGCACCTGCACGGGCACGCTCGCGGTCGCGCCCGGCTGGATGTCGCCGCTGAACGTGTAGCGCACCCCCTGTACCGTCGCGGGGTCGACCGAGTCGTCGAGCGTCTCCCACGAGTCGCCGTCCCAGTACTGCGTGGTCACGGTGTCGGCGTTCGGGGGGAGCACGACCGCGCCCGTCCCCGAGTACTCGAGGTACGTGAACGGGTTGGGGGTCGCCGTGGGGTCGACGGGGTCCTGGAGGACCAGGGTGTCGACCGGGTCGTTCGAGGTGTTCGTCGCACCGATCGTCACGGTCGCGCTCGTCCCCGGGGCCGCGAGCGCCCCCGGCGGGTCGATCGACTTGGTCGTCGTCGAGGCGAGGACGAGCGGGACCTCGGGGGTGATCGCGTCGGAGGCCTGCTGCTGGGTCGCGTTGTCGGCCACGACCGTCGCGGTGTTGGTGATCGGCACACCGTTCGCGCTGTAGGGCAGGTCGGGGTCCACCCGTGCGGTGACGATGATCTGCGCCTGGGCCCCGTTCGACACCTCGGGGTTGGTGTACGTGACCAGCCCGGTCGCGGGGTCGGTCGTGAGGTCGCCGCCGGGAGGACCGCTCTGGACCGACGCGGACACGAGCTCGAGGCCGTCGGGGAGCTGGTCGGTGAGCACCGCGTCGGTACACGGGTCGGCGTTGGGGTCGGAGCAGGAGACGGTGATGATCCACTGGACGGTGTCGCCCGGGGCGTACGGGCCCGCGGAGACCTCTTGCTTGCTGATGCCCCAGTCGGCGGCGGCCGCCGGGATCGCGGGGACGAGGGCCAGCGGGAGCGCCAGCAGGAGGGCTCCGACGGCCGCCCAGGCCCGGCGGGCCCGCACGGACCACTGCTGCCAGGACCTGCCGCTCCGGCGGTGCCTCGATCGCTCGTTCCCCATCCCTGTGCCTCCGTCCGTCCGTCAGGGCGACGGACCTCCTCGTCCGTCGCCCCCGCCGGGTCGCCGTGCCCGGCAGGGCCTTCTGTCGCCCGGGTTCGTCGTCCTGCGGGCTTCGCGGGTCCCGGTCCGCGAAGCC
>NZ_JBHUAD010000023.1:0-30469 GCF_042789955.1 Oerskovia sp. NPDC056781 | reverse complement strand
CGCCAGGACCACGGCCAGGGCGATCTGCAGCAGCTGGGCCGCCGACCGTCGCACGCCCAGCCCCACGATCACGCGCTGGTCGAAGCGCAGGATCGCGAGCCACCGGGTCGAGAGCGCGCTGACCACGACCGTGACCACGACCACCACCGCGACGGGCCCGGCGACCTCGAAGCTCGCCCGGTTGAGGCTTCCGGTCATCCAGATGAGGGCGGCGTTGAGGTCGGGCAGCTCGGCGCGGACCAGCATCCACGACGTGATCGCCGACGCCCCGGCGTTGACCCCGAGCCCCACGAGCACCAGCCGGTACCCCTCGATCCCGCCACGCCATGCGAGCAGGCACACGAGGGCGGTCGCGCCGAGCCCACCCAGGACGGCGACGACCGGCAGGCCGGCCGTGACGAGGAAGCCGCTCATGGCGCCGGTGCCTGCGAGCACGATCGCCGCGACGGCGGCGGCCGTCGCACCGGCCGTGACGCCCAGGATGTCGGGGCTCGCGAGCGGGTTGCGGGCCACCGACTGCGTGATCGCCCCGGCCGCCCCCAGGGCGAAGCCCACGACGATCGCGGTCGCGGCCCGCGGCGCGCGCAGGCCCAGGACCACGAACCGGTCGGCCGGGTCCCCGGCGCCGAGCAGCGTCCGGACCACGTCCCCCGCATGCAGCACGTACTCGCCCACCACGATCGACGCGACGAGCAGGACGAGGAGCAGGACCACGAGCCCGGCCCCGACCAGCGCCTGCCTGCGGCTGCCCGGGTGCCGGCGCAGCGGCCGGAGAGCACGCCGGAGCACGTGTCGCCATCCCGTGGGGGCCGACGGCTCGTCGGGGCCAGGCCCGTGGACACCCCGGTCCAGCCGTGACGGCTCGTCGGCCCGCCTGTTCCCCGGGGTGTTCCCCGGCAGGGTGGTGGTCACGATCGGTCTCCCAGGTAGCCACGGGCGAGGACGACGAACAACGGGGCACCGACGAGCGCGATGACGATGCCGACCTGGACCTCCGAGGTCGCGGGGGCGAGGCGTCCGACGACGTCGGCCGCCAGGACCAGGACGGCGCCGCACAGGCCGGCGACCGGGACGCGCCAGGCGGGTCCCCCGAGCCCGAGCCGCGTCGCGGCGTGCGTCGCCGCGAGGCCGACGAAGGCGATCGACCCGCACGCGGCCGTCGCGGCGCCCGCGAGCAGGGTCACGGCCAGCAGGCCCACGGCCCGGTCGCGCACGACGTGCCGTCCGAGCGTGACACCGAGCTGGTCTCCCATCTCGAGGGCCCCGAGGGTCGGCGCGTTGACGACCGCGAGCACCAGCCCGAGCAGGAGGAAGGGCGCGACGGTCCAGATGACCTCGGGGCCGCGTCCCACGAGCGACCCGATGCTCCAGAACCGGAACACGTCCATGGTCGTGCGGTCGAGCAGCAGCACCCCCGACGTGATCGACGCGAGCAGCGCCGTGACGATCGACCCCGTGAGGACGAGCGTGACGCCCGGCGCGAGGACACGGATGCGCTGGGAGAGGACCACGACGATCCCCCCGGCGCACAGCGCGCCGACGAGCGCGAAGCCCACGGCCCCCGACGGGCTCGTGACACCCGCGTGGATCGCGAGCACCACGGCGCACGCGGCCCCCGACGTCACCCCCAGCAGACCGGGGTCGGCGAGCGGGTTGCGGGTGTGCGCCTGGGTGAGCGCACCCGCCACCCCGAGCGCGATCCCGACGAGCAGCCCCAGGAGCGTGCGCGGCACGCGCATGTCCCACACGATCGCGGAGGCCTCGCTCGTGCCCGGAGCGCGCAGGACGGCGAGCACGTCGGGCAACGGCACGGGCTGCGACCCGAACGCGACGCTCGCGGCGACCGCGCCCAGGAGCGCGAGCACGAGCGCTGCCCCCACGAGGGGCAGTCTGCCGCCCCGGCCGCGTCCCGTGCGCGGCGCGGCGACCGGGGCGAGCGTGCCGCTCACGACGCCGCCCCCGCGTCCGCGAGCCGCCGCAGGTCCGCGGCGACGATCTCGCGCGACCACACCCACCGTTCCTCGGCGGCCAGGCGGGCGACCTGGTCCGCATAGGTGCCCGCCGCGACGGCCGTCAGCGCGACCCGCAACGCCTCGACCACCTCCGGTGCACGGTCGCCCACGAAGAAGTGCCCGCCCTCGACGACCCTCCGTCGGACGCCCGCCCGGGCACGCTCCGCCCAGGGCGCGACGGCCTCGGGCGGGGACGCGACGTCGTCGGACCCGGCGAGCAGCAGGAGCGGCGCCGTGATCTCCGTGGCCTCCCCCGCCGCGGCGGTCCCGAGCGAGTCGTGGACCGCGAGGTCGGCACGCAGGACGCGCGCGTGCAGCGCGAAGAACTCGGCGTCGGCGAGCAGCTCGGGCGGCGTCCCGCCCAGCGCGGTGATCCACGTCCGCAGCGCGGAGTCGTCGCGCGCGGTGAGCCTCCCCGGCCCGACGACGTCGCTCCCGTCCCCGTCCCTGCCGCCGGACCGCGGCCGGTCGGCACGCGTCGCACGACCCGAGACCACGAGCAGGTCCGGGGCCTCCCCCGGCCCGAGGCCGGCCGCGACGCGGACCGCGACCGACGCTCCGAGGCTGTGCCCGAGCAGGACCGTGGGGACGTCGTCGGCAAGGAGCGCACGCACGGGGCCCGCGACGTCCGCGAGGAGGTCGGTCATGGTCTGCACGGGCGGCTCGCCGAAACGCGTCTCGCGGCCCGGGTACTGCACGGCCACGACCTCGGGGGCCGACGCGAACGGTGCCGACGACCCCCTCGGGCTCCCGGGGGCCCCGCCGACCCCTCGGTCGCGGGCGAGGACGAGCCGCCGGTAGTAGCTCGCGGCGCCACCCGCGTGCGGGCACACCACGACCCGCCAGGTCGCCTCCGGGGGCGAGGCGAGGACGCGCAGCTGGGCGCCGTGTGGCACGTCGGTCTGCCCGTCAGTCACGAGGGGTGCCATCGGCCTCGGACGAGGCGACGGGCACGGCCTCCGACTCGTCGGTGTCGTCGCCGTGGTGGTCGTGGTCCGCGACGCCCTTGCGCCAGTACCCGTCGACGTCGAAGTTGTCGCGGCCCAGCCCCACCTCGTTCTTGAGGTAGCGGCGCAGCGGCTTGATCGAGAGCGACTCCCCCGCGACCCACACGAACCCGTTGCCGGGCGGCAGCTCGGTGCCGCGCACCGCGTCGGCGAGCAGCGACGTCGTGCCCGGCGCGCGGTCCTCGCGGAAGAGCCACGTGACCTCGACGTCCGCGACCGACGCGAGCGGCAGCACGTCGCCCTCGTCCTGGACCTCGACGAAGACCGTGACGGGGACCTCGGGACGCAGCGTCGAGAGCCAGCGCGCCGCGGCCGGCAGGGCCGTCTCGTCGATCGCGAAGACGTACCAGTCGAACACGTCGTTCACCAGGAACGAGCCGCGCGGTCCCAGGACGCCGACCCGGTCGCCGACCTGCGCGCGTCCCGCCCACCGACCCGCGATCCCGTGCTCGTGGACCACGAGGTCGATGTCGAGCGTGCGCGCGCCACGGTCGAAGGACCGCACCGTGTAGTCGCGGCTCGTGAGGTGGCGGCCGCCGACCCAGCGGTCGTCGACCACCTGCGGCATCTCCGGGGTCCCGCCCGCCTCGGTCGGCAGGAAGAGCTTGACGTGGTCCTCGGGGGCCACGGTCACGAAGTCCTCGAGGTCCTCGCCCGTGAGGCGGACCCGGACCATGCGCGCCGCGATCTGCTCGACGGCCGAGACCGTCAGCAGGCGCGGGCGCAGCGGGTGCGTCAGGAGGGTCACCTGCTCGACGGAGCCCACCGGGGCCTGCGGCGCCGTGTCCTGCTCGGTCGTGTCGGGCCTGCTCGTGGTGCTGGTCATGCGTTCTCTCCTCGGGTGGTGCCGACGGTCGCGTCGACGGGCTGGGGGGAAGGTTCGTGGGGGTCGTCGAGGACCGGGTCCGGCTCGGTGACCGCGCGACGCAGCCCGGGAACCGCGAGCGCGACGAGGCCCGTGGCGACGGCCGCGAGCGCCCCGCCCACGGCGATCGAGCCACCCGCGCCGAGGGCCCGGGCGATCAGGGTCAGCAGCGGGCCGCCGAGCGCGTCGCCCGCGGTGCCCTGCGCGGTCCACAGCGCGCTCACCCGGCCTCGTAGGTGGTCGGGCGTGCGCTCGTAGAGCAGCGTGAACCGCAGGATCTCGCCCAGGACGTCGCCCGCCCCGACCAGGGTCATCGCGACGACCGCGAGCACGACCGACTGCGACAGGCCGAGCATCGCGACCCCGGCGCCCGAGGCCGCGAACACGATCAGCAGGACGCGGCCCGTGCGCCGGACGCGCCCGGTCCACCCGCTCGTGAGCGTCGCGACGAGCGCGCCGACGGCGGGGGCGCTGAAGAGCAGCCCCACGACCTCGGGTCCCGCCCCGAGCTGCTTGTCGACCAGCTCGGGGACGAGCACGTGCGGGGACGCGAACAGGATCTGGACGAAGCCCAGCAGGATGATGCCGCCGATCACGCGGTCGGTCATGACGAAGCGCAGCCCCTCGACCAGGTCGTCCCACGGGCGCGGGGGTCGGGTGGTCGTGGCTGTCCCGGCCCCGGCTGGCGGTGCGCCGTCACGCTCGGGCGCGCCGGCGCCGTCGAGCACGACCGGATCCTCCTCCCCGCCGCCCGGGGGCAGTGCCGGGAGGCGCACCAGGAAGCCCAGGCTCACGACGCTGGCGACGACCACGACCCCGAACGCGAGGCTCGACCCGCCGTGCGCGATCGCGATCCCCGCGACGAGCGGGGACACGACCGCGCCCAGGTCGAGCGAGATCGCCTGGAGCGCCGCGACCGCGGGAAGCTGGCCGCGCGGCACGAGCGACGGCACCGCGGCCGCGAGCGCGACCACGCTGAACCCGCCCGCCAGTCCGTCCCACGCCGCGACGGCGTAGATCGCGGCGACCGAGGGCGACTCGGCGAGCGAGTTCACGAGCAGCGCGGCGAATCCCACGATCGCGGCCGAGCGCGACCACAGGATGACGCGGCGCCGGTCCATGCGGTCGGCGACGACGCCCGCGACGAGCGTCCCCGCGAACGCCGCGACGCCGAGGGTCGTGTTGACGCCCGCGACGTGCAGCGACGTGCCCGTGAGCGCGTAGACCTGCACGGGCAGCGCCACCACCAGCATGCCGAGCCCCAGCAGGGACACGACGCGCCCGGCGAACAGCAGGCGGAAGCTGCGGCTCGCGCGCAGCGGCGACAGGTCCAGGGCGAGCGCGGAGAAGAGGCCCGAGGCGCTCACGTCGCCGTCGTCGTGGTCCGGGGCCCCGAGGGAGCGGCGCCGTCGAGCACGCGGCGCAGGCTAGCGGGGCGCAGGTCGGTCCAGTGCGCGTCGACGTACGCGAGCGCGACCGCGCGCGTCGAGGCACCCAGCACGACGTCCCACCCGGGCGGGACTGCCGCGAACTCGGGCCACAGGGAGTGCTGCTGCTCGTCGTTGACGAGCACCAGGAAGGTGCCCTCGGAGTCGTCGAAGGGGTTCATGGGTCAGTGCCTCTCGTCGGTGCTGGGTCGGGTGGCTGCGGGGGCCTGGGACAGGTGTCGCGCGAGGACCGGGCCGAGCTGGCCGATCGCCGCGGGCGACACCATGTCGTGGTGGCCCGCGAGGACCGCGTGCTGGGTCACGGTGCCGGTCACGTGCGGGGCCCAGGCGTCACGCTGGGCGGTGAGGTCTTGGCGGTCGGCGCCCTCGTGCGCCGTGAACAGCAGCAGGTCGCCCCGGAACGGCGTGTAGCTGGCCTGGCCCATGAGGTCGCACGAGTACAGGTAGGTGTCGACGACCGCGGCGAGCCCGTCCTCGTCGAGGTCGCCCCAGGCACCGGGCGCGTCGGCCAGGACGTCGAGGACGTCGTCGCGCGTGGGCGCGGCGAACAGGTCGGGGTCGGCGCCGCCGGCGGCGAGCAGCGACCGCAGGGCGTCGACCTCGACGCTGGCGAGATCGTCGGCGTCGTCCTCGGTGCCCTCCGCCGACGGTGACGCGTTCCCCCGCCGAGGGTGACCACCCTGCCCGACGGCGCCGCCCACCCCGGGCACGACGGCCTCGGCGTCGAGCATCGTCAGGCTCGCGACGACGTCCCCCGCCTCCTGCAGGCGGGTAGCCACCAGGTGGGCCAGGTGGGCCCCGAACGAGTAGCCGAGCAGGTGGTACGGCCCCCGCGGCGCCACCTCGCGCACCGACCGGAGCGACTGCTCGGCGAGGTCGACGAGCGAGGAGGGGACGCCGTCGGGCCCTGCGAGACGTGGCGACTGGAGCGCGTGCACCGCCGTCCCGGCCGGGACGTGCGGGACGAGCGACGCGAAGGACCATCCGAGGCCGCCCGCCGGGGCGAAGCAGAAGAGCGGTGCGGTCCCGCTCCCGGGTGAGGGGGCGCGCAGGGTGAGCGTGCCCGCGAACGGGTCGGTCTCCGGGGCGTCCCAGTGCGCGACGATCGCCTCGACCGTCGGAGCGGTCACGAGGACGCCGACGCTGAGCGGGCGCCCCAGCCGCGTGCGGACCATCGAGACCGCACGCATCGCCAGGAGCGAGTGCCCCCCCGCGGCGTAGAAGTCGTCGTCGGCGCCGAAGGTCGTCACGCCCAGGACCTCGGCGAAGATCGCACAGAGCTCGCGCTCGAGGTCGGTCCGGGGCTCGCGCCCGCCCACGCGCGTGAGGTCGGGAGCGGGCAGGCGCCGGACGTCGAGCTTGGCGTGCGGTGTCAGCGGCAGCTCGTCGAGCGGGACGAGGGCCGACGGGACCAGGTGGTCGGGAATCGTTCGGCGCATGGTCCGCAGGACGTCGGTCAGCAGAGCCGTGTCGCCGTCGGAGGTCTCGGCGAGCACCACGTAGCCCACGAGGACGTGACCGTCCCCGACGCCCCGGCGCGCGACCACGGCGCACTGCGCGACCCGCGGGTCGCGCGCCAGCACCGCCTGCGACTCCCCCGGCTCGACCCGGTAGCCCCGGATCTTGACCTGACCGTCGCTGCGCCCCAGGAAGTCGAGCTGCCCGTCGGGCCTGCGGCGCACGACGTCGCCCGTGCGGTACATGCGCGCACCCGGCACCCCGAACGGGTCGGCGACGAACCGCTCGGCGCTCAGCCCGGGCGCCCCGTGATACCCGCGGGCGAGCCCGATCCCGCTCACGTACAGCTCGCCCGGCGTGCCGTCGGGCACGGGCGCGAGCCCCGAGTCCAGGACGTACACCGACGTGTTGGCGATGGGACGCCCGACGGTCGGGCGCCGGCTCTCGTCCGTGCCGCCGCCCAGCGTGTTGATCGTGTACTCGGTCGGGCCGTACAGGTTGTAGCCGCGCGTCCCCGGGGTGGCGACGATCGCGTCCCACACCTCCGCACCCACGGCCTCGCCTCCCAGCAGCACGAGGCCCGGGCGGTACCGGCCCTCGTCGAGCAGACCCTCCGCGAGGAGCGCGGAGCACACCGAGGGCGTCACGTTGACGACGTCGATCCGCTCCGCCGCGCAGTACGTCGCCATCGCGTGCGGGTCGCGTCGAACGGCCTCGTCGAGCAGGTGCACCTCGTGGCCGTCGACGAGCCACAGCAGCTCCTCCCACGACATGTCGAACGCGAACGAGACCGTGTGCGCGACCCGGACCGGCTCTCCGCGGAGCTCGGCCGGGCGGGAGGCGACGAGCGGGTCGAAGATCTCCGTCCGGTGGTTGCGCAGCATGTTGACCAGCCCCCCGTGCTCGACCGCCACGCCCTTGGGCTCGCCCGTCGAGCCCGACGTGTACATGACGTACGCGAGGCGGTCGTGGCGGTAGGCGGGCCACGGGTCGTCGCCCCGGGCCGGGTTCGCGTCACCCTCGGGGGACGTGTGCGTCACCGCCGGCACGACCGCGCGGCCCGCCAGCACCGGCCCCACGAGACCCCGGAACGACTCGTCCAGCACCACGGCGCGAGCACCTGCCGCCTCGACGATCGCGCACAGCCGTTCGGCCGGGTGCGCGGCGTCGAGCGGCACGTACGCCGCCCCGGCCCGCAGGGTCGCGAACAACGCGACGACGAAGTCGATCCCGCGCGGCACCGCGAGCGCCACGACGTCCTCGGGCCCCGCACCGGCCGAGACCAGCGCGCGCGCGAGCCGGTCGACGCGCTCACCGAGACGGGCGAACGTCACCGAGCCGGTGCCGTGGACCAGCGCGGTGCGCTGCGGGTGAGCGGCGACGGCCCGGTCCAGCAGGTCGAGCAACGAGTCGTCGCCGACGTCCTGCGCCGCGCGGACGCCGCGTGACAGGAGGAGGGGCGCGACGTCGTCGGGCACCGCTGCGACCCGGGCGACCGGAGCACCCGGCTCGCCCACGGCGCGGCGCAGGACCGCCTCGACCTGGTCGAGCAGGGCGCTCGCCCGGGCGGCGTCCACGACGTCGGTGCGGTGCGACAGGATCAGCCGGTACGGCTGCCCGGGGTGGACCACGAACGTCAGCGGGTAGTGCGTGGCGTCGCCGCCCTCGACGTCCTCGAGGCCCACCGCCGCGCTGAGGCGGTCGAGCTCGGCGTCGTCCTCGGGCGTGTTGCGCATGACGTAGAGCGTGTCGAACAGCGTCCCGACGCCCGCTCGGCGCTGCAGCTCGCCCAGGCTCACGTGGTGGTGGTCCATGAGCTCGGCCTGCTCCGACTGGAAGCGGCGCACGAGGTCGCGGAACGGCTCGCCGGGGCGCGTCGCGAGCCGTACGGGCACGGTGTTGAGGAACAGCCCGACCATCTCCTCGACGCCCGCGAGCGCCGGCGGACGACCCGAGACGGTGCTGCCGAACACGATGTCGTCGCTCCCCGTGACCGAGCGCAGCGCGAGCGCCCACGTGGCCGAGTAGAGCGTGCTGACGGACACCGCGCACGTGCGCGCCAGGGCGAGCACGGCGAGCGAGAGGGTGGGGTCGAGGTCACGCTCGACGACCTCGGGCATCGACGCCCGACGGCGCGGGTCCGGCGGGGCGACGAGCGTCCCCTCCACGAGGCCTGACAGCGAGACGTCCCACGCCCTCGCCGCCGCGTCGTCGTCCTGCGCCGCGACCCACGCGAGGTAGTCGCGGAACTGCGGGGCGGGCGGGAGGCTCGCGTCCTCGCCGCCCGCGGCGTAGTGCCGCAGGAGCTCGGTCACGAGCAGCGCGTCGGACCAGCCGTCGAGCAGGATGTGGTGGTTCGTGACGACGAGCGCGGCGCCGTGCTCCCCGAGCCGCACGAGGACGAAGCGGATGAGCGGCGGGCGGTCCATGGTGAAGCGGCGCTGGCGCTCGTCGTACTGGAGCCGGTCGAGGGCCGCGGCACGCGCGGCGACCCCGAGGTCGGAGAGGTCCTGGACGCGCCACGGGACCGTGACCGCCGTCGGCACGAACTGCACCGGACGCGCGAAGCGCTCGTGCGCGAAACCCGCGCGCAGGACCGCGTGCCGCCGCAGCAGCGACTCGCACGCGCGCTGCATCGCGGGCTCGTCGACGCCGCCCGGGAACCGGTACGTCGACTGCATCGTGTAGACGTCGAGGCCCGTGTCCTCCGAGACCGCGTGGAAGAGCAGGCCCTCCTGGAGCGGCGCCAGGGGCAGGACCTCGGCGATCGTGGGAGCGGGGGTGGTGCGCTCGTCGGTCGTGGTCATGTCAGGTTCCTCATCAGGTCGTCGAGGTCGCCGAGCTCGCTCGCGGACATCGCGAGGAGCGGGGAGACGAGCGGGGGGCTGTCAGGACCGGCGTGGTCACGAGGGCTCGCTGGTCCGGGCACGGCGGCGGTGGTGGCAGGCACGGCGGTGGGGCGGGCCCGCAGCGCGAGCGTGGCCGGGGTCGGCGCCGCGAAGACCGAGCGCGGGTCGACCGTCCAGCCCCGCGCGCGGAGCGTCGTCGTGACCTTCATCGCGACGATCGAGTCACCGCCCAGGGCGAAGAAGTTGTCGTCGTCGGCCACGCGCCGCACGCCCAGCGCCTCTGCGAAGACCTCGCGGACGACGACGACGGGTGCGCCCTCGGGCGCGTCCGCCCTGGAGACGGGGACCCCGGGCGGCCCGGCCACTGCGCGCCCGCGTAGCGCGGGGTGTCGCTCCGCGAGCCCGGCCAGCACGTCCTCGACGGGCGTCGAGGGGGCGTCGGCCAGCAGCCCGAGCACCTCGACCACAGCCGCGAGCGCCGCCCCGGCCCGATCGGCGGGCACCGACGCCAGGTGGTCGAGCTGCACGCTCAGCCCCTCGGACGCGTCGACGGTCAGCGCGAGCGGGTACTGCGTGCGGTCGTCGCCCTGGACGTCGGTGATCCGCAGCCCGGCCCCGGCACCCGGCTGGGCGTCGGCGTCGCGCGGGTAGTTCTCGACCACGAGCAGCGTGTCGAACAGCTCGCCGACCCCGAGTGCGCGCTGCACGTCCGCGAGAGCGACGTGGTCGACGTCCCGCAGGCGCGCCTGCCGCTCGTGGACCGAGCGGACCAGGTCCGCGAGGGTCCAGGTCGCGCTGTCCTCCGGCCCTCGGACCGCGATCCGCACGGGCACCGTGTTGACGAACATCCCGAGCACGTCGTGCGCGCCCTCGATCTCCGCGGGCCGCCCGGCGACGGTCGTCCCCGTGAGGACGTCGCGCTCCTCCGTGAGGGCGGCGAGCACGAGCCCCCAGGCCGAGGTCACGACGTCGACCGTCGTGACCTGCGCGGCCCGTGCGGCCGCGACGAGCCGGGTGCCCAGGCCCTCGGGCGTCGCGTGCAGGACGGCCGGGCGCTCACCCGCGTCCTCGGGCTCGGCCACGCGCACGGGCCGCACCCCGACGAGGGCGTCTCGCCACACGTCCACCGCGCCGGCGTCGCGCCGCGCGAGGCGCCGTGAGAGCTGCCAGGCCGTGCTCGGCGTGGGCAGGACCAGCCCCGTCGGCGGGCCCGACCGCGTCGCTCCCGCGGGCGCACCGACGCGGCGCACGTACGCCCCCAGCAGGAGGTCGACGAGGAACGGCACCGACCAGCCGTCGAGCAGCACGTGGTGGTTGGTCACGACGAGCCGGTGCCGGGCGCCCTCGTGGGAGCCGACCCGGACGACGACGAGCCGCAGCAGCGGCGGGCGCGCCAGGTCGAACGGACGGTCGAGCTCGTCGGCCATGATCTCCTCGAGGGCTCGGCGCACGGCGTCAGGGTGGGCGCCGCCGTCGGGCAGCGTGACCTCGCGCAGCGGGGCCTCGGTGACGTCCGTGACGACGAGGCCCACGTCCTGCGGCCCGCGTGCCGCGACCGCGAGGCGGAGCTGCGGGTGGGCCGCGAGGACGTCTGCGGCCGCCGCACGCAGCGCGGCGACGTCGAGCGGGCCGTCGAGCCCCACGTCGATCGCGCTCGTGTACCGGTCGACCGGCGCCTCCAGGGCGTGCAGGACCATGCCGCGCTGGACGGGGGTGAGCGGCCACGGAGCGCCCGTGGGGATCGTCGTCGCTGGGACGTCGGAGTCAGCGACCTGGGCCGCCTCGGCGACGGCCCCGCGGACGAGCGCGCGCAGGTGCTGGACCCACGCGTCGATCAACGGGACCGTCGCCGACCCGGCGCCCCCGTCCGCCGAGGGTGACGCCTCACCGTTCCCGGTCACCGCGGGGGCCAGGAGCCAGCGCGCCACGAGCTCGGGCACCGGACCGTCGGCCACGTACGCGTTGAGCTCGACCGGGTGCGACAGGGGCAGGTCGGCGTGCAGGCCGAGCGCGGACTCGACGTGCGCGGCGTCGGCCGCGCTCCCCCAGTCGTCGGCGCTCTCCGTCTCACGCCCCAGGTAGTTCACGAGGACCTGCGGCGGGCAGGCCGTCGCGGCGTCACGCAACGCCGCCGACGCGCCCGGCGCCAGGTGACGCAGCAGGCCGTACGCCCGCCCGTCCCCCGGGACCGTGGCGGCCTGGCGGGCCGTGGCTCGCAGGTGCGCGGTCGGCGCGGCTCCGGGTACGGCGGCGAGGCGCAGCGGCCAGGTCGTGGTGAACCAGCCGACCGTGCGCGACAGGTCCGGGCCCTCGCCGTCGAGGCGTCGACCGTGCCCCTCGGTCTCGACCACGAGGTCCGCGCCGGCCCGCGACGCGCCCGGCACCACGTCAGCTGCCGCGTCCGATGCTGCGTCGGCGGATGCCGTGCCGGCAGCCGCCACGTCCGCCGCGGCGAGCGACAACGCCGCGAGCAGCACGTGGTCCGTGCGGTGCTCGGGGGCAAGCCCCAGCAGGAGCCGGGTGTCGTCGGCACCGAGACGCACGACGACCTCGCGAGCGCTCGACACGGTGTCGAGCGCCGGGTCGAGCGGTCGAGCCGTCAGCGAGACGGCCTCGCCGGCGTGCACGTCGACCCACGCGGGCAGCTCGCCCGCCCGGTGCGTGGCCTCGTCGTGCAGGGCCGACGCCGCGGCCCGCAGGCTCGCCGACGCGGGCGGCAACGAACCACCCGCGACGAGCGTCCGCAGGTCGTCCACGAGGATGCGCCACGACACGGCGTCGACCGCGACGTGGTGAGCCACGAGGGCCAGCTCGCGCGTCCCCCGGTCCCAGACCGCGCGCAGGACCCGTCCCGTCGCCGGGTCGACCCGTCCCGCCGCGCCACGCAGCGCCTCGGCGAGACCGCCGTCGGTGACGTGCAGGACGTCGCCCGACCCGGTCACGACGACGGGCGAGGCCGCGTCGAGGACGCGCGCGACGCCGTCGTGCACCGCGAGACGCAGCGCACCGTGGGCCTCCACGAGGTCCCCGAGAGCCGCCCGCAGCGCGTCCTCGGTGAGGCCGGCGGGCGTGCGCAGGACGCGCACCTGGACGAACCCTCGGTGGTCGCCGCCGGTCTCCAGGAGCCACGCGAGCGCGGGGGTGAGCGGCAGGTCGCCCGACTCGGCGACGTCGGCGGTGCGGGCGGCCGGTCGTGCGGGAGCGGGCGCGACCTCGGTCGCGGCGAGGGCGATGCCCGCGGGCGTGCGGCCCGCGAAGACCGCACCGACCGTCACGGACAGCCCCCGTCCGCGCAGCGCGCCGACGAGCTGCATCGCGCTGATGCTGTCGCCGCCCGCGGCGAAGAAGTCGGTCGTCGGGCCGACGTCGTCGCCCAGGACCCGGGCGATCTCGGCACGGACATGCTCGGTGCGCTCGTCCGCGTGGTGGTCGTGCGGCCCGACGGCGCCGCTCGCCGGCACGTTCGCGTCGCCCTGGGCGTCGGCCCGGGGTACGGGCCGGGACTCGGTGCGGGGGGCGGGCTCGGCGGCGGCCGGGCGTGGGACGCGCACCTCACCGACGAGGGCGTGCGCCGTCGGGAGGGCGCCGCCGCGGGCCAGGTGCTCGACCGCCGCGGTGAGCGCGGCCGGGAGGACGGCGCTGACTGCGGGGTCGAGCGTGCCGGGACGCTCCTCGAGCTCGATCGTGAGCCCGCCGTCCGCGGAGGGCAGGACGGTGACGGTCACGGGGTAGTGCGTCGCGTCGTGGCCACCGGTGGGGACGACCTCGACGGGCCGAGGGGGACGTGCTCGCCCGCCGAGGGTGACGTCCCCACCCGCCGAGGGTGACGCGCCTGCCTTCCGGGGGTGACCGGCACTCGTGTCGAGGGTGACCGTGTCCCCTTCGATGTCGACCGCGGCCGTCGCGCGCGGGTAGCTCTCGACGACCACGAGGGTGTCGAACAGCGAGTGACCGGCGATCCGGGCGATCGACGCAAGGCCCACGTGGTGGGCGTCGAGCAGGCGGGCCTGTCGCGCCTGGACGTCCTGGAGCAGCGCGTCGGCGGTGAGGTGCGCGCCGGCCGGGACCCGGACCGGCGACGAGCTCACGAACATGCCGATGATGCGATCGGCGCCGCCGAGGTCGGTCGGGCGACCCGCGACCGTCGAGCCCACGACGGCCTCGGGCCGCCCGGTCAACGCCGCGACGACGAGGCCCCATGCCGTCTGGACGACGGTCGCGAGGGTGACCTCGGCGCGACGGGCAGCCGCACGGAGCCCTTCCGCTCCCGTGGGGAGCGTCGTGACGACGCGAGCGTCACCGTCGGCGGGTGAGTCGGTCACCGTCGGCGCGCCGGCAGGGTGCACCCCCAGCAGCGACGGCTCCTCGAGCCCGGCGAGCTCCGCCCGCCAGAGAGCCTCGACCTCGGCACGGGTGGACTCGGCCTCACGCAGCCACGTCAGGTAGTCACGGAAGGTCGGCTCGCCCGTCCCCACCCGGTCCGCCCCGACGTCCACCGCAGCGCCTGACCCAGCGCCCGACGTGAGGGTCCTCCGCAGGTCCTGCGCCAGGAGCGGCACGGACCAGCCGTCGGTCAGCAGGTGGTGCATCGCGAGGACCAGGACGTGCTCGTCCTCCCCCGTCCGCACGACCGCGCCCGACACGAGCGGCGCGAGCGACAGGTCGCCCAGCCGCGAACGCTCGGCGAGGTCCACCTCGTCGAGCAGGGCGGCCAGCGCCACCGGGTCGAGCCCGCGGCCGTCTCGCTCGGCGACGGGGACCCCGGCAGCGTCGGGCACGAAGAAGACCGGCACCGGCAGGTCGAGCTGGAGCACGCCGCCCCGCAGGTTCGCGTGGCGGCCCACGAGCGCCTGCACCGCGCCCGCGACCCGCGCCGTCCCGTCGTCGCCCAGCCCGGTCACGGTGAACCGGGTCGTGGTGCGGTAGGCGTCGGCCGCGTCACGCGCGGCCTCGGCGACCATGCCGAGCTGGGTCGGGGTCAGGGGCAGCACGTCGACGACGCGGGTCGCACCGGCCACGACCGCGCGCACGTGCTCGTCGAACGCGACGGCCTGCGCGGCGGTCAGCGCCACGAGCACGTCGGCGGCCCCGGCCGCCCCCGCACCCGAGGTGGTGGACCCACCAGCGGACGCGGCGCCGTCGGGCCGGACGCGCCGCGCCATCTCGCGCGGCGTGCGCGCCGCGAACAGGTCGGCGGGCGAGAGGACGAGCCCCTCGCGGCGCAGCGCGGCGATGAGCTGGAGCGCGTCGATGCTGTCGCCGCCCGCGGTGAAGAAGCTCTCGTCGAGACCCACGCCCTCCCCGCCCAGCACGCGCGCGGCGGCCGCGCGGACCTGCGCCTCGACGGGCGTCGGCTCGGCAGCGGGGCGCCCCGCGGACGCGGTGCCGCCGCCCCCACCCCCGGAGGTCCGCGACCCGTCCCAGTCGGGCGCGGGCAGCGCACGGCGGTCGAGCTTGCCGTGGCGCGTCAGCGGCAGGGCGTCGAGCACGACGAACGCGGTCGGCACGAGGTGACGCGCGAGGCGGTCCGCGGCCGCGGCGCGCAGGACCTCGGGGTCGAGGTCCGCTCCCGTCAGGTACGCCACCAGCCGATCACCCCAGCGCGGGTGCTCGGTGAGCACGACCGCGGCCTCGGCCACGCCGTCGAGCGCCACGAGCGCCTGCTCGACCTCGCCCGGTTCGATGCGGAAGCCGTGCAGCGAGATCTGGTCGTCGTTGCGGCCGAGCAGGCTCAGGGTGCCGTCCTCGCCGCGGCGGGCGAGGTCGCCCGTGCGGTACATGCGCTCCCCCGCGGCCCCGCAGGGCCGGGCGACGAAGCGGCTCGCGGTCAGGCCCGCGCGCCCCAGGTACGCCTCGGCGAGCTGCGGTCCGGCGAGGTACAGCTCGCCCACGGTGCCGGCGGGGACCTCGCGCAGCGCGGCATCGAGCACCACGGCCTGCGTGCGCCCCACGGGTCGCCCGACGACGGGCTCGACCGTGTCCGCGACGTCGGCCGCGAGGGCGTCGACGGTCGCCTCGGTCGGCCCGTACAGGTTGACGACGCGGGCACCCGTGGGCGCCGCGAGCTCCCGCATACGCGTCCACAGCGCAGGCCCGAACGCCTCGCCGCCCGCGACGCAGATCCGCGGCAGACGCGTCCAGTCGGCGCCCGCGAGCAGTGCACCCCAGACGGTCGGCGTGAAGTCGAGGTAGTCGATCGCGTGCTCGGCCGCGTAGTCGCGCAGTGCGACCGGGTCGAGGAACACGTCCTCGTCGAGCACGTGCAGCTCGTGCCCCGCGGCGAGCGCGAGGAACGCGTCGTAGTGCGCGTCGAACGAGAACGCCGCGGTGTGCGCGACACGCAGACGCTCGCCCTGCGGGTAGAGCTCGGTGCGGTGCCGGTCCAGCAGGTGCGCGAGCGCGTCCTGGCCCACGGCCACGCCCTTGGGCTCGCCCGTCGACCCGGACGTGAAGATGATGCTGCCGACGCACGCGCGCAGGGTCGCGGCGTCGGGGGCGGGCGGCAGGTCGTGCCCGACGGCGGTGCTCGGCTCGGGCGTTCGGGCCGCCGCAGGCGCGTCGTCGGGCCAGACGGCGGTGTTCGTCCCGGGTGCGTCCGTCGCTCGGCGGGCGGGCACGGGCGCCGTGTCGAGGGGGCGCGGCCCGTCCTCGTCCCACAGGAGCCGCGCACCGCTGATCCTCAGGACGTGCGCGCGACGCTCGGGCGCCCCGTGCGGCAGGGGCGTCACGGCCAGGCCGCGGCGGAGGGCCGCGAGGATCACGTGCACGATCCTCTCGTCGCGCGGCAGGTCGATCGCGAGCGCGTCGCCCGGTCGGGCCCCGCACGCCGTGAGGCGACGCGCGGCGCGCGTGACCGCGAGGTCGAGCTCGGCGAACGTCCACCGTCTGTCCCCGACGACCAGCGCGCCCGCGTGCGGTTGGCGCGCGATCGAGTCGGCGAGGACCTCGGTCACGAGGGCCGGGCGGCTCGTCTGCGCGCGGCCGGCTGCCGGGGCGGCGGCCGACGCGGCGGGTGCGCCCGCGGTGGGCGCGGTGGCCGACGCGGCGGGTGCGCCCGCGGTGGGTGCGGTGGCCGACGCGGCGGGTGCGCCCGCGGTGGGTGCGGTGGCCGCACCGCCCGAGGTCGGGGCGGCGGGACGCCGCAGGACCAGGTCGAGGCTCGCGACCCGCGCGCCCGGGATCGTGGCGCTCGCGAGGAGGATCCGCTCGAACGTCGCGAGGAGAGCGTCTGCGGCCGTCGCCGTGAAGGCGGCCGCGTGCGCGTCGAGGGCGAGGTCCCACGTGTCGGGTCCGGCGTCGACCGCGAGTGCGAGGGGGAAGTGCGTGGCGTCGTGGGTCGCGAGCACGCGCAGGCGCACGGGCTCGAGGCCGACGTTCGTCGGCGCGACCACGCCGGCGCCGGGCGCCTGCTCGAACGACACGAGCGTCGTCGCGACGGGGGTCTCGGACCCTGTCGCCGCCTGGACGCCGCGCAGCCCGACGTGCTGGTGGTCCCACGAGGCGTTCCACCGGCGGGCGTGGTCGGCGACGACCTCACCGAGGGTCGTGGCCGCGTCGGCGTCGACCCGCGCCACGACCGACTCGGTGAGCATCCCGACGATCTCGTCGGCGTGCTCGACCTCGGGGCTGCGGAGCGCGACCGGGACGGCGAAGGTCGCGCAGGTCGACCCTGCATGGGCCGCGACGGTCAGGCCCCAGGCGGCGCGCACGAGCGTGGCCGACGTGACGCCCTGGGCGCGGGCTCCCCCGCGGATCGCCTCGACGGCGGTCGTGTCGAGGGTCCGGTAGGTCGTGAACGCGTCCGGGGACGTGACGTCCGTCGCCGTCCACGCGTCGGTCACGGGCCAGCGGGACGGCTCGACGTCGGCGAGGGCGTCTCGCCAGTGCGCACGGGCAGCCTCGGCGTCCTGCCGTCCCAGCCACACGAGGTGGTCGACGAACCGGCCCCGGGCGGGGGCGAGGGCGTCACCCTCGGCGGGCGAGTCGGTCACCGTCGGCGACGCGTGGGTCACCGTCGACGACGCGTCGGTCACCGCCGGCGCGAGATCCGGTCGCCCCCGGCGGGTGGGGTCGTCACCCTCGGACAGCTCGGCACCGTAGAGCCGCGCGACCTCGCGGACGAGCAACGGCATCGACCAGCCGTCGAGCACCAGGTGGTGGCTCGTGACGACCAGCACGTGGTGCTCCGCGCCGAGCGAGACGACCCCGAAGCGTACGAGCGGCGGGTCGGCCGGGTCGAACGGGAGCGACCGCTCGGCCTCGGCCGCGGCACGGGACGCGTCCCGCAGGGCGCGGTCGGCCCCGAGAGCGTCGTCGGCACCGCTCACGCTCACCGAGCCCGGGACGTCCGCGTCGTACCAGACGACCTCGGCCGTGGCCTGGCTGGGGACGAACTGGACCGGGTCCAGGTCGTCGTCGACCGCGAAGCCCGCGCGCAGGTTCGGGTGGGCCACGAGGAGCGCGTCGAGGCTGCGCTCGAGGGCGGGACCGTCGAGCGGGCCGCGCAGCTCGACGAGGGTCTGACCGACGTACGGGTCGTGGCCGTCGGTGAGCCCCGCGTGCGCGGTCAGCGCACGCTGCAGCGCGGTGAGGGGCCAGACGGCCTCGATGGCCTCGGTCGAGCTCATGGTCGTGCCTTCCGTGTGCGTCGGCGGTCGCCGAGGAGGGCGCCGAGGCGGTCGAGGTCGCCGGGCGCGAGGTCGAGGAGCGGGGCTTCGGCGGCCGGGGCGCGAGCACCTGGAGACTCCGTCGCCCGTGTGGTCGGCCCAGCGGTCGGCGCGACGGGTTCGAGCGGCCGCAGCCGGTCGGCGACGCCCACGACGGTGCGCTGCTCGAACACGTCCTGCACGCTCGACCGCCAGCCCTTCTCGCGCAGGCGCGCCACGACGTGGATCGCGCGGATGCTGTCGCCGCCGAGCGCGAAGAAGTCGGCGCCGGGCGGGACGGGGCCGCTGTCGAGCGCCGAGGCGAACGCGAGCGCCACGGCGGTCACCGTCGGCGGGAGGTCCGGTCGCCCTCGGCGAGAGATCCCGTCGCCCTCGGCGGGCGGGTCCGTCACCCTCGGCGAGAGAGTCGCGGGCTCGGGCAGCGCCGCGACGTCGAGCTTGCCGTTGGTCGTGAGCGGGAACGCGTCGAGCACCACGACGGCCGAGGGCACCAGGTGCTCGGGCAGCACGTCCGCGAGCGCCGCGCGCAGCGCGTCACCCGACAGCCCAGGGCCGACGACGTACGCCACCAGGCGCGCGCCGAGCGCGGACCTGCGCGCCTGCACGGTCGCCTGCGCGACGCCGGGCAGCGCGAGCAGCGCGGCCTCGGTCTCGCCGGGCTCGACGCGGTACCCGCGGACCTTGACCTGGTGGTCGCGGCGACCGACGTAGTGCAGCAGCCCGTCGGTGTCGCGGCGCGCGAGGTCGCCCGTGCGGTACATGCGCGCCCCCGCCGTCCCGAACGGGTTCGCGACGAAGCGTTCGGCCGTGAGGTCGGGGCGGCGCAGGTAGCCGCGCGCGAGCTGGGGGCCGGCGAGGTAGAGCTCGCCGACCACGCCGTCGGGCACGGGCCGCAGGTGCTGGTCGAGCACCAGGGCGGCGGTGGCGCTGAGCGGTCGCCCGATCACGGGCTGGTCCGCGTCGTCGCCCGTCGCACCCACGGCGTCGACCGTGTACTCGGTGGGCCCGTACAGGTTGAGGACGTCGAGGCCCGGCTGTGCACGCAGCGCGGTCCACAGCGCAGGCGGGCAGGCCTCCCCACCCACGGACACGGTCCGCAGGCCGTGGTCGTGCTCGAACAGCCCGGCCTCGACGACGGCCGACATGACGGTGGGCGTGAGGTCGAGGCGGTGGATGCCGCGCTCGACCACGAGGTCCACGAGCGTCCCGGGGTCGCGGTACTGCTCGACGTCGAGCAGGTGCAGCTCGTGCCCCAGCAGCAGGGTGAGCAGCGTGTCCCACGAGCCGTCGAACACGAGCGGCATGGTCTGCGCGACGCGTTGCGCCGGGGCCGGGTACCGGCCGGCACGCGGCACGACGTGCTCCTGGTGGTAGGCGAGGAACTGCGCGAGCGCGCCGTGGCTGATCCCGACGGCCTTGGGCTCGCCCGTGGAGCCGGAGGTGTGCAGGACGTAGGCGAGCGCGTCGCGGGGTACGTCGAGCGCGTGCCACAGGGGCGTCTCGCCCCGGGCGGCGGCGTCCCCGCGCGGCCCGACGACGACGCGCCCCGCCCACAGGGAGCCGTCGCCGCTGTGGAGGGACGGGTCGGCAGCGGGGGTCACGTCGGCGACGACGAGCCGTGCCTCGTGCCGGTCGACGAGCGCGAGGCGCCGCGCGGGCGGGGTCCGGTCGTCGAGCAGGAGCGCGGCGGCCCCGCAACGGTGCAGCGCGAGCAGGGTCACGACGTAGTCGGTGCCGCGCGGCAGGTCGATCGCGACGAGCGTGTCGGAGCGGGCGCCGGCCGCGACCAGGCGTCCGGCGAGGTGCGCGACGGCCTCGTCGAGCGCGCGGAACGTCGAGGTCTCGCGCGCGACGAGCGCCACGGCGTCCCCGCGCAGGGCCACCGCCTGGTCGAACAGCGACCCGGCGAGCGGGGGCAGCACGTCCCCGGGGAGCGCGGGGCCGGTCGAGGCGGCCACGATCGCGGCCTCGGTCGCCGCGGGCGCGAGGCCGAGGCTCCCGACCCGCGCGTCGGGCGCGGCCCGGCCCACGCTCTCGAGGAGGTGGGCCAGCTCGCGCAGGCGAGCGGCGACGTCGGGCGCGGTGAAGAGGCGGGCGGGCGCGGTGCCCGCCAGGCGCAGCTCGTCGCCGCCGGGCCCGGGGACGCGCACGACCGAGACCGCGAGGTCGTCGACGGGTCCCTCGGCCACGTTGCGCAGCCGGCCGACGGCGGCGCCGAAGCGCAGGTCGTGGTCGAAGAGCTTGACGTTGAGCTCGGCCGCGGTCACGGCCGAGCCTGCGTCGCGCACGATCTGCTCGGCCGGGTAGCGCCCGTGGCGCCGCAGCTCGCCCACACGCTCGCGCACCTGCGTCACGAGCTCGTCGACACGCTGCCCGGGTGCGACGTCGACCACGACCGGCAGGACGTTGACCCGCATGGTCGGCACGACCGCCGCGACCGACCCCATGCGGTTCATGGCGGGCATCGCGACGCTCACGCGGCGACGCCCCGCGACGAGGGCGAGGTGGACCGCGAAGGTGGCCGCGACGACGTCGGGCCAGCCGGCCCCGGACCGCGCGGCGACCTCCTCGAGCGGCCCGACGGCGCAGCCCGCCTCGTGCGCGACGCGCACCACGGCGTCGACCGGCACCCGACCGGCGACGGTCTCAGCGAGCGGCCCCTCGCTGAAGCTCCCGGGACCACCGTCGAGGACGCCCACCCGTGAGGCCCAGTGCTCCCTGTCCCGCTCCCGCTCGGTGGACGCCGCGTAGCGGCTCTCCTCCGCCACCACGTCCGCGACCTTCCCGAACGGGCTCGGGCCCACGTCGCGCCCCGAGGTGAGCGCCGTGAAGACCTCGGCGACGCGGCGCACGACGAGCGTGATCCCGTACGCGTCGAGGATCGCGTGGTGCACCACGAGGGACCACCACACGGTCGTGGCATCGAGGCGGACGATCGTCTGGCGCGCCAGGCCGGGGACGTCGAGCGCGAAGGGCAGCGCCCGGTCCGCCTCGACGAGAGCGGCTGCGCGCTCCCGGGCGTCGGGGACTCCCGACAGGTCGAGGACCCGGACGCCGCCGGTCACGGCGTCCGCGCGCGCCCTCGTGAGCGCGGGACCGCCGGCCGGGTGGACGACCTGCGCGACGTCGTCCGACACCACGAACGCCGTCCGCATCGCCTCCGTCTCCCCGACCACCAGCTCGACCGCGAGCGCGAGCACGCCCGTGTCGAGCTCGCCCGTGATCTCGACGACCTCGCCCACCGCGAACGCGGACGTGTCTGGGCGCACGAGCTGCGCGCCGAGCACGCCGAGCTGTGCGGTCGTGAGCGGGAAGGCTGTCGCCGCTGCGGGGCGCGGCACGGAGGGCAGGAGGTCGGGGGCGGAGGACGTCGTCATCAGCCCTGGAGGTCCTTGAGCACGACCTCGAGCTGGTCGAGGACGTCGAGCGCCAGGCTGTAGCGGTCCGCGAAGAAGTAGCGGATGCCGTACGCGTGCCCCGCGGTCACGGCAGGGAGCGACCGGTAGGTCGAGGCGGCCTCGAGCTCCTCGGCGCCGGGGCCGGGCTGGCCGTCGACCGTCTGCTCGGTCAGCACGACGGTCGCGTCCGCGACCTGGCCGAGCTGCTCGTAGGACAGGAACGCGCCGTTCTCGGTCGTCTCCTCGGCCACGACCTTCGGCAGGGGCGCCTCGATGTCGGCGAGGATGCCGCCGATCCAGGAGATCTGCGAGTAGACCGTGATCTCCTCGAACGAGTCGAGCCCCGCGAACGTGTTGGCCGCGATGACGTCGCCGTACGTCTCCTTGATCTCCGCGACGCGCGCCTCGTACTCGGCCTTCGTCGCCTCGGCCTCCTCGCCCGCTCCGAGCGCCGTCGCGATCTCGACCGACGCGTCCTTGACCGTCGCCGAGCCCGTGGCCCGGATGAGGACGGTCGGGGCGATCTGCGACAGCTTGTCGAAGTCGGCCTTCTTCTCGGCGCTGAGCTCCTTCTCCTTGCCACCGCGCACGAACCCGACGATCAGGTCAGGCTTGAGCGACGCGATCTTCTCGTAGTCCCAGCCGTCCGCGCCCATCACGATCGGCAGGTCCGCGACCTGCTCGAACTCCTCGGGCAGGTACGACTCGGCCCAGTCGCCGTCCGCGGTCGCGACGGGCACGATGCCCGCCTCGAGGAGCGGCCCCGTGCCGCCTTCGAGGGCGACGACGCGCTGCGGGTCCACGGGGATGTCTACCTTCCCGAACGCGGTCTCGACCGTGCGGGTGCCCGCCTCGGCCGAGGAGCCGGCGGGCTCGTCGGCCGCCGACGTGCCGCCCGCGCACCCGCCCACGGCAAGGACCGCGGCGAGGGCCGGGACGAGCAGCCAGGCGGTCGCGCGGGAGGTCCGGGTGCCACGTGCGGTGGTGAGGGTTCGGGTGCTGGACATGCTGGGGTTCTCCTTGAGGTGGGTCTGGCGAGGTCGTGGGGTGGATCGCGGGTGGTGCGTGGGCCGGCGGGGCGGCGCAGGGCTGACGGTGCGGGCGTCCCCGCCTCAGGCGGGGACGCCCAGCGCGCGCAGGCAGCCGCGCAGCGTGGGCTCGACCGCGACCTGGGCGAACTCGACCGGCCGGCCCGCGGCGCGCCAGCGCTCGAGCAGGGCCATGAGCCGCACCGAGTCGAGGCCGTGGTCGGTCAGGTCGTCGTCGAGCCCGATCTCGTGCGCGGCCGACCCGCTCGCGCCGAGGACGTCGACGAGGTCCGCGAGCGCCTGCTCGCGCGTGATGGTCGGGTGCGTCATGCGGGTCCTCCGGCGGGGCGTGGTGCGCTGGTGCGCTGGGGCGGACGCCTGGCCAGGACGTCGGAGCGGACGGGGACCACGAGCGGCCAGCCCTCGGGGTCGGTCACGACGTGGGCACGGATCCCGAAGACGTGCCGGACGACGTCGGCGTCGAGGACCTCCTCGGGGCGCCCCTGGGCCACGACCGCGCCGTCCTTCATGAGGACGAGCTGGGTCGCGTACCGGACGGCGAGGTTGAGGTCGTGCAGGACCGCGACGACCGTGCGGCCCTCGTCGTGCAGGCGCGCGCACGTGTCGAGGACGTCGATCTGGTGCGCGACGTCGAGGAACGTCGTGGGCTCGTCGAGCAGCAGCAGGGACGTCTCCTGCGCGAGCGCCATGGCGATCCACACGCGCTGGCGCTGCCCGCCGGACAGCTCGCTCACGCGTCGGGTCGACAGGTCGAGCGTGTCGGTCGCGAGGAGCGCCTCGTCGATCACCCGGTGGTCCTCGGCCGACAGCGCACGCAGGAATCCCTGGTGAGGGTGTCGTCCGCGGGCCACGAGGTCGCGCACCCGGATGCCGTCGGGCCCGACGGGGGCCTGCGGCAGGAACGCGAGCCGTTTGGCGACCTCGCGGGGAGGCATCGACGTGACGACCTGCCCGTCGAGCTCGACCGTCCCGGCGGTGGGGCGCAGGATGCGTGCGAGCGACAGCAGCAGGGTCGACTTGCCGCAGCCGTTGGGCCCGACGATGACCGTGAGCTCGCCCTGGAGGATCTCGAGGTCGACGCCCTGGAGCACGTCGCGCTTGCCGTATCCGACGCGCAGGTCGGTCGTCGCGAGGCTCATCGGACGACCAGCGGGTCGGACAGGACCGTGCTGCCGGGAAGGGCCCTGCCCGACGGCGCCGCGTGCGTCGCGCCGGCCGTCCCGCCCGGGGCGTGCCCCGCCTGCGCGGTGGGCGCGGCGTGGTCGCCCCGGCGGGCCAGGACCGACGCGAGCACCTCTCCGGCGCGGACGCCCAGCGTGGACAGCAGGGTCGAGGCGAGACCGTGCGAGTGCTCGGACTGCCCCACGAGGTAGAGCCCGGCGTCGGCGGGCTCGGTGAGGCGGGCGCGGTGGTCGCGGTGCAGGTCCAGGGCCCCGTCGGCGTCGCGACCGAGCAGGTCGGTCGCGCCGCCGAGCAGCGTCGCCGGGTCCAGGGGGCGGTAGCCCGTGGCGAGCACGACGAGGTCCGCGTCGAGGACGGCCGTCGTCCCCGTGAGGTTCTCGGCGAGCGTGAGGGCCACCGGGCCGCCCACCGGGCTGCCCACCGGGCTGCCCACCGGGCCGTCCGAGGTGTCCCGCACGTCGAGCACCTCTGTGCAGCGGTGCCAGTGCAGGCGCCCACGCCCGAGCCACCGGTCGCGGTACTCCCGCTCGTGCAGGGTGCGGATGGTGTCCTCGGCGACGACCGAGTAGTTGGTGTTGCGGTGGTGCGCCATGAGCTGCGCGCGCCCTGCGGGCGGGGCGTCGTAGAAGACGTCGACCGCGCCCGGGTCGAACACCGAGTTGGCGTAGGGCGTCGAGTCCGAGGGCGAGAAGCCGTAGCGGCGCGACACCGAGTGGACCTCGGCCCCGGGGAACCGGTCGTAGAGGTCGATCATGATCTCGGCCGCGCTCTGCCCCGCGCCCACGACCACGGCGCGGCGCACGTCGTGGTCGACCAGCGCGACGCGGTCGAGGTAGCGCTGGTTGTGCCAGACCCGACCGGACTCGGCGACGCCCGCCGGGAGCCGGGGCTGCAGGCCTGCGGCGACGACGACGTCGCGGGCCCTGGTCGTGCTCGGGCCGTGCTCGCCCGCGACCGTGACGTCGAACGCGACGACCCTCCCGCCGTCGCGCACGGGCGTCACGGACTCGACCGACGAGCCGTAGCGCGTGAACCCCGCGAGGCGGGCCGCGGCCCAGCGCAGGTAGGCCGCGAACTCGACGCGCAACGGCGCGAAGCTGCCCCGGTTGAGGAAGTCGACCAGCCGGCCCTGCTCGTGCAGGAACGCGAGGAACGAGTAGTCGCTCGTGGGGTTGCGCAGCGTCACGAGGTCCTTGGCGAACGCGACCTGCATGTGCGCGTCCTCGAAGAGCATCCCGTGGTGCCAGCGCGAGGTCGCCTGACGCTCGTGGAAGACCGCGCGCAGCGGTTCGTCGGACGTCGTGTTGTGCTCCTCGACCGCGATCGCGAGCGCCATGTTCGACGGCCCGAAGCCGAGGCCCAGGACGTCGACGTCCACGTCGTGCGCCGTGCGGCGGGGGTCCTGCGTGCGGGACGGGTTGCTCATCGCGTGCTCCACGGCTGGGGTTCGGTGCCGGCGGCCGCGGGAGCGGGGGCCGGGTGAGCGCGGTCGACCTTGCCGACCGCGGTGGTGGCGAGCGCCTCGACGGTCTCGAAGCGGTCCGGAATCTTGTAGGCGGCGATGCCGCGCTCGCGCAGGAACCGGCGCAGCACGGGACCGGTCGGGGCCACGGCGCCGGGCCGGGCGACGACGCGCGCGGCCGCGCGCGCGCCCAGGTACTCGTCAGGCTCGCCGACGACGCTCGCGTCGAGCACGTCGGGATGGGCGCGCAGGTGGTTCTCGACCTCGGCGGGAGCGATCTTCTCCCCCCCGCGGTTGATCTGCTCCTTGGCACGCCCGACGACCGTGAGGTACCCGGCGGCGTCACGCACGACGAGGTCGCCCGTGCGGTAGAAGCCGTCGGCCGTGAACGCGCAGGCGTCGTGCTCGGGCGCCCGGTAGTAGCCGCGGATCGTGTAGGGGCCACGGGTCAGCAGGTGCCCCGGGTGCCCGGGCGGCACCGGTTCGTCATGGTCGTCCACGACGAGGACCTCGTCGGCGGGAGAGATGGGCCGTCCCTGGGTCCCGACCACGACCTCGCGCGGGTCGCCCGCCCGGGTGTAGCAGACGAGCCCCTCAGCCATGCCGAAGACCTGCTGGAGCGTGTCCCCGAAGACGTCGAGCAGGCGCTCGGCCGCGCTCGTGCCCAGCTTGGCTCCCCCGACCTGGAGGACCTCGAGCGAGGAGAGGTCGTGCGCGGCGACGAGCGGCGACGCGGCCCAGACGTGCGCGAGCGGCGGCACGAGGGCCACGTGCGTGACGCGGTGCCGCTCGACGAGGGCGAACGCGGTGTCCGGGGCGCCGTGCGGGGACAGGACGACGGTCCCGCCCGCGTGCAGGACCCCGAGCACGCCGGGCGACGTCAGGGCGTAGTTGTGGGCGACGGGCAACGTCGCGAGGTACACCGAGCCCGGGCCCAGGCCACAGATCCGGGCGCTCTCCCGCACCGAGTACAGGTAGTCGGCGTGCGTGCGCGGGATGAGCTTGGGTGTGCCCGTGGTCCCGCCCGAGAGCTGCAGAAGCACGACGTCGGCCGGGTGGGCGGCATCCTCGAAGGGGCCGCGGACCTCGGTCAGGTCGGCCCGGCGCAGGTCGTCGAGGGCGTGCGCGGTGAACGGGCTGGGTGCGTCCGACTGCTCGCCGTGCGCTGGCGGGGTACCGCCCACGACCACGACGTGCCGCACCGTGGGCACGGCCGCGGCGACCTCTCGGGCGAGTGCCGCGTGGTCGAAACCTGCCTCGACGCCACCGGTCACGAGCGCGACGGCGCCCGTGTGCGCGGCGAAGTACCCGACCTCGGTCCGCCGGTGCGCAGGCAGCGCGAGGACCGGCACGATGCCCGAGCGGCCGAGCGCGACCAGCACCTCGACCAGCTCGCTCGCGCTGGGCAGCTGCACGACGACGCGGTCGCCCCGGCGCAGCCCGAGCGCCGCGAAGCCGTACGCGAGGTCGTCGGCCGCGCGGTCCAGGTCCGCGTAGGTCAGGCTACGGGCCGCGTCGACGAGCGCGGTCGCGTCGGGCCGTGCGGCCGCGGCGCCGCGCACGAGCGAGCCGAGCGTCTGGTCGGTCCAGAACCCGGCCGCGCGGTACCGGTCCGCGACGTCGGCCGGGACGGGCACGACGCCGTCGAGCAGGTGGGGTGCCGGGCCCACCCGTGGGGCGGCGGTCACGACACAGGTCCCAGGGCGGACAGCAGCGTCGAGAACTTCACGGCGGTCTCGGCGTGCTCGCCCTCGGGCGTGGACCCGACGACGACGCCCGCCCCCGCGAAGAGCCGCACGTCCGCGCCGCGCACCACGCCGCAGCGCAGCACGATCGCCCACTCGCCGTTCCCGGCCTGGTCCGCCCAGCCGACGAGGCCCGTGTAGAAGCCGCGGTCGAACGGTTCGAGCGAGCCGATGAGCTCGCGTGCGGCGGCCCGCGGGTGCCCGCAGACCGCGGGCGTGGGGTGCAGCGCGTAGACGACGTCGAGCACCGAGACACCCGGCTTCAGGCGGGCGCTGACGGGCGTGCCCAGGTGCCACAGGTGCGACGTCGCGACGAGCTCCGGGGTCGCCGGCACGTCCAGGTCGTCCTCGTGGGCGACGTACGTGCGCAGCACCTCCCGGATCGCGTCGGTCACGAACGCGTGCTCGCGCAGGTCCTTCTCGGACGTCAGGAGCCGCTGCGCGGTCGCGCGGTCCTCCTCGGGGTCGGCAGAGCGCGGCGCCGACCCCGCGAGCGGGTGGCTGTGCAGCACGCCGTCGCGCACCGAGACCAGGAGCTCGGGGCTCGCCCCGACCAGGTGCCCCTTGTCGCCCGGCAGCTCGACGTCGAACACGTACGCGTCAGGGTTCGCGCGCCGCATCGCGGCGCGCACCGCGCGCCGGTCGAGCGGACCCGGCGCGGACACGTCGAGGGTGCGCGCCAGGACGACCTTCTCGGCCACGCCGTCCTCGAGCTGGGACACCGCCCGCCCGACGGCGGCGCGGAAGACCACGTCGTCACGTCCGGGCGGGGCCGTGGGACCGTCGGGGTCCGTCAGCGCGGAGCGGACCGGTCCCGCCGCGGGCTCGCCGTCGGGCGTCGTCGCGGGGACCGTGCCGGACGTGCCGGGATCGTCCTGGTGGCTCTGGTCCCTCTGGTCGCACCGGCCGCCCTGGTCGCCCTGGTCGCCCTGGTCGCCGCGCCCGGCTCCCACGGGTCGCCACGACTGGTGCGCCGGGACGACGAGGTGCGCGGGACGCGAGGAGTCGAACGGGATCGTGCCCACGAGGATGGGCGCGGGCTCGCCGGCCCAGCGTGCCGAGGCCGCCCGAGCGAGCAGGTCGCGTGCCGCGGCCGCGACCGTCGGGCCGTCCCACGACGGCACGTCGAGGCGCTCGCGCACACCGTGCGCCACGAGGCCCACGTCGGGCGACGCGAGACGGAACTCGGCGTGCCCGAGGGGGGCGTCGTCGTCGGGCGCTCCGGCGGGAGCGGTGGTCCCGCTGGTCCGGGAGTGGCGGCGCGCGTGCGCCGTGTCGAGCACGACCGCGGTACCTGTCGGGTCGTCGAGCACGGTGAAGCCGGTCATGAGGCGTCCTCGTCGGTGTCGATGGGGTTCGTGAGCCTGCGCGTCGTCCGCAGGAGGACGTGCGAGAGGTCGTGCTGATGACGCAGGGGGGGTGGGTGGGGCGGATCAGCGGAGCGTGGCGCCGCCGTCGACGACGAGCTCGTGCACCGTGATGTGCCGGGCCGCGTCAGAGACCAGGAAGGCGACGGCGTCTGCCACGTCCTGCACCTCGGCGAGCCGGCCGAGCGGGATGCCGAGCCGGAAGTCCTCCGGCACCCCGGCGACGACGCGGGCCTCGGCCGGGTCGTCGAGGACCCGGAGGTCGTCCGGACCCGGCGACCCGGCGATCGCCGCGAGCATGGGGGTACGGGTCGAGCCCGGCGAGACCACGTTGCAGCGCACCCCGTAGGGCGCGACCTCGAGGCCGAGCGACCGGGTCAGGCTCGACGCCGCGGCCTTCGAGGCCGCGTACGCCGCCATCCCGACGCGCGGGACGCCTGCGGCGTTCGACGCGACCGTGACGATCGCGCCCCGCCGACGCTCGGACAGACGTCGCGCGACCTCGCGCGAGACGAGGTAGACCCCCGTCGCGTTGACCGCGAGCATCCGCTGCCAGTCCGCGAGCGAGGACTCGGTCACGACGCCGGGGCACAGCACGCCCGCGGCGTTCACGAGCACGTCGAGCGGGCCGATCTCGGCCTCGACCCAGTCGACCAGGTGCACGACGTCCTGCTCGTCGGTCACGTCGAGACGCACCGGGACGACCTGGCCTGCCATCACCTTGCCGAGCGGCGCCGTCGGTACCGTGCCGTCGAGGTCTCCCGCGACGACCACGTAGCCCTGCGCCGCGAGCACGTTCACGACCGCGGCCCCGATGCCGCCCGCGGCGCCGGTCACGAGAGCGACGCGCGTGCTCATGCCCCCGCCACCGCGGGGACGCGCGCCCTGAGATGGGTCAGCACGTCGTCCGTCGTCCCGACGACGGCGCACCGGTCCGCCGCCCAGGCGAGGGCCTGGCGGTGGTGGGCGAGCGAGAAGTCGGCGACGGCGTCGCCGACGAGGAAGGGCTGGACGTCGTGCATGAACGCGTCGCACGCCGTGACGAGGCACCCGATGTGCGCGTAGACGCCCGTCACGACGAGTTGGTCGCGCCCCTGCTCGCGCAGGAGGTCACGCAGCCCGGTGCGCACGAACGCGTCGTAGCGCCACTTGGTCAGCACGGTGTCCCCCGGCTGCGGGGAGAGCTCGTCGATCACGACGTCCGACCCGTCGTCCGGGATGCCCGGACCCCAGAAGTCGGTGAGCAGACCGCGGTCGGCGGGGCGCTGCGCGGGCGGCTGGGCGGTCAGGACGACGGGGACGCCCAGCTCGCGCGCCCTCGTGGCGAGGCGCGAGATGTTGTGGACGGCGTCCCGCAGAGCGGGCGACGCCGGGTCGAACGCGTTCACGAAGTACTGCTGCATGTCGTGCACGAGGAGCACCGCACGGGCAGGGTCGACCTGCCACGTCACGCGGTTGCTCGGGTACTCGTGCGGTGCCGGGCCGTCGTAGGCGGCGATCGTCGGCAGTCCCATGGTCCCCCCAGAGCCAGGCGTATCGAGCGCATTAGTTGAATGAGTTAGGTAAACCTTCCCTCACTGAGGTAGACCTAAGCACAGACTTCACCCGCCTGGGAAGGGCCGTCCACGGAACGGACAGATGCCGACAATCTGCCATCTCGTTCGGCGAGGGTGACCGCCCCGCCCGCCGAGGGCGACCGCCCGACCCGCCGACGGTGACGCACCGAAGCGCCGAGGGGGACTCACCAGGGCGTCGACGGTGACGCCGACCAGTGCCGACGGTGACGCGCCTGGACGATGAGGGCGACGTGCCCCGCTGCAGGGTGCCGGTCGCCTTCGCAGGTCGTGGGCGTCGCCCTCGGCGGTCAGACCGGTCACCGTCGGCGGTCCAGCACGTCGCCCTCGGGGGGCCTGGGCGTCACCCTCGGGGATCCTGCAGGTCACCCGGGAACGCCGAAGGGC
>NZ_JBHUAD010000022.1:0-30559 GCF_042789955.1 Oerskovia sp. NPDC056781 | reverse complement strand
CCCCACGGGCGTCCGGGGTGAATCCCCCGGAGACGGCGACCCGCGTGGGGCCGCCAGGCGGCCGTCGGCGCAGTGGCCTGACAGACTCGTCCCATGACCTCCTCCCTCGCCGCCTCGGACCGGCAGACCCCTGACACCCTCGACATCCCCGGCACCTGGAACGCACGCGACGTGGGCGGCCGTGCCGTCCCGGCCGGCGGGCGGGCACCGCTGCGCACGGGCGTGCTCGTGCGCACCGCGAGCCTGTCGCGGCTGACCCCCGAGGGCGTCGCGGCGCTCGCGGCACTGGGCGTGACGCTCGACCTCGACCTGCGCGGCGAGGACGAGGTCGAGCGCGACGGGCAGGACGTCGTCCCGGCGACCACGCGCGTGGTGCCGCGGCGGATGGACCCCGGTGTCGGCGTCGGGCATGCGCTGGGCGGGAGCGACGAACCGGCTCCCACCGGCACACCGGGCGACGAAGGTGCAGAGGACCCCGCGGCGGAGGAGCGCTCCGCGGACACGGCCGCGATGATCGGGCGCCTCCTCGGCGCCGAGGACCCGCAGGCGCTCGCACGGGCCATGATGCACGGCGTCTATGCGACGTTCGTCACGGACCCGACCATCCGGCGGACGGTCGGGGAGGCGCTGGAGGACGTCGCCGAGGCCGAGGGCACCGTCGTCGTGCACTGCTCGGCGGGCAAGGACCGGACCGGCTGGATCGTCGCGCTCGTCCAGCACGTGTGCGGTGTGGGCGAGGAGGACCGGCTCGCCGAGTACCTCGCGAGCGGCGCCGCCGTCGAGGGTCTCTCGGCCGTGATCCCCCCGATCCCCGGCCTCGACAAGGACGCCCTGACACCCCTCCTGGGCGTCGAGCCGGAGTACCTCCAGGGCGCCTGGGCGCTCGCCGAGACGGAGTTCGGGAGCGTCGACGGCTACCTCGACGCATGCGGCGCCGGGCCTGCGACCAGGGCGAAGATCGCGAGGAAGTTCGCTGCTCAGGGCGTGTGAACGTTGCCTGACCTGCCAGGTGTGGCTAGTTTCGAGGGTGTCGAGGTCGCCACCGGGGGCATCAGATCCGGTCGGCGGCCCCGGTGCACGTGTGGGCCCATCCGTCTGAGGACAAGTAGGTGACTTGCGTGGCACTACCATCCCTGACCCCCGAGCAGCGCGCGGCGGCACTCGAGAAGGCGGCCGAGGCCCGTCGGGTGCGGGCCGAGGTCAAGAACCGGTTGAAGCACTCCCAGGGCTCCCTCGCCGAGGTGATCGAGCAGGGCCGCACGGACGACGTGATCGGCAAGCTGCGCGTCGTCGCGCTGCTGGAGTCGCTGCCCGGCGTGGGTAAGGTGAAGGCCCGGGCGATCATGGAGGAGATCGGGATCGCCGAGACACGTCGTGTCCGCGGGCTGGGACCCCACCAGTCCGCGGCGCTCATCGAGAGGTTTGGCTGACATTTCCGCTTCACCCGCCGAGCAGGCCGCCCCGGCGCCTGCCGCATCACCGACCCCTGCCCGCCTGACCGTCCTGGCGGGGCCCACCGCCGTCGGGAAGGGGACCGTGTCGGCGGACATCCGCGCACGGTACCCGCAGGTGTGGCTGTCCGTGTCCGCGACGACCCGTGCCGCTCGTCCCGGCGAGGTGGACGGCGTCCACTACCACTTCATCAGCGCCGAGGAGTTCGACCGGCTGGTCGAGGCGGGCGAGATGCTGGAGTGGGCCGTGGTGCACGGACGCAACAGGTACGGGACCCCTCGCCGGCCGGTCGAGGAGAAGCTCGCGGCGGGGGTCCCGGCCCTGCTCGAGATCGACCTGCAGGGCGCGCGCCAGGTGCGCGCGTCCATGCCCGAGGCCCGGTTCGTGTTCCTCGCCCCGCCCAGCTGGGAGGAGCTGGAGCGTCGGCTCGTCGGGCGCGGGACGGAGGGGCCCGAGGAGCGCGAGCGCCGGCTCGCCACGGCCCGCGTCGAGCTGGCGGCCGAGCCCGAGTTCGACGTCGTGATCGTCAACGACGAGGTGCACCGGGCGACCGACGCGCTCGTCGAGGCGATGGGCCTGACGCCCGTCGCATGACCGCCGAGGGGCCGCGCCCCGGGCGTGGGCACCACGACGATTTGTGCCTGCCCAGTAGACTGGTCGTCAGGCGTGTGCGTCATGAGCGCGCGCAACCTCTTTGACCCATCCTGCGGGCGACCGTCTGAGCCGCCGCAGGCCCCCCTGACTCACGGAGTGAGACTGTGTCTGGAACCATCGCCGCCCCCGAGGGCATCACCGACCCGCCGATCGACGACCTGCTGGAGCGCGCCGACTCCAAGTACGCGCTCGTGATCTACGCCGCCAAGCGCGCGCGTCAGATCAACGCGTACTACTCGCAGCTCAACGAGGGCCTGCTGGAGAACGTGGGCCCGCTCGTCGAGACCCGCAACCAGGAGAAGCCGCTGTCGATCGCGATGCGCGAGATCAACCAGGGCCTGCTCACGATCGAGACCGTGGAGGCACCCGCCTCCTGACCGCCGGGCCGCCTGCGGGCGGCTCCGCGGTCCGGGTGGGCGCGGCGTGCACCGCACAGAGGGAGGGCTCGTACCGATGAGGATCCTTCTCGGGGTCTCCGGGGGAGTGGCGGCCTACAAGGCCGTCCTCCTGCTGCGGCTCCTGCGTGAGCAGGGGCACCAGGTGCGGGTCGTCCCCACCGCGTCCGCCCTGCGTTTCGTGGGGGCGCCGACGTTCGAGGCCCTGTCGGGCGAGAAGGTCAGCACCGAGGTGTTCGACGACGTCCCGCAGGTCGCGCACGTCGCGCTCGGCCAGGGCGCGGACCTGGTGATCGTCGCCCCCGCCACGGCGGACCTCCTCGCACGGGCGGCCGCGGGCCGCGCGGACGACCTGCTCACCTCGACCCTGCTGACCGTGTCGTGCCCGGTCGTGATGGCCCCGGCCATGCACACCGAGATGTGGCAGCACCCGGCGACCGTGGCCAACGTCGCGACCCTGCGCTCGCGCGGGGTGCACGTGATCGAGCCGGCCAGCGGTCGGCTGACGGGCAAGGACACGGGACCGGGCCGGTTGCCCGAGCCCGAGGACATCGCGCGGATCGCCCTGGAGGTCGCCGCGCGGGGCGCCGCACCCGTGGTGGCCCCGGACCTCACCGGACTGCGCGTGGTCGTCTCGGCCGGCGGCACACGCGAACCCATCGACCCGGTGCGCTTCATCGGGAACCTGTCGAGCGGACGTCAGGGCATCGCCCTGGCCCGCGCAGCCCAGGACCGGGGCGCCGACGTGACGCTCGTCGGGGCGAACCTGACCGAGCCGCTCGACGGGATCGCCGACGTCGTCCGGGTCGGCTCGACCGCCGAGCTCCGCGAGTCGATGCGTCTCTTGGCACCGGACGCCGACGTGGTGGTCATGACGGCCGCGGTCGCGGACTTCCGCCCGGCCCGCACACCGGCCTCGAAGATCAAGAAGGTCCCCGGTCAGGGGCCCGCCCCGATCGAGCTGGTCGAGAATCCCGACATCCTGGCGGAGCTCGCGCGCGAGCGCCTGCGCCCGGGGCAGGTCGTCGTCGGGTTCGCGGCCGAGACGGGCGACGAGACGGGCGACGTCTGGCACCACGGCCGTGCCAAGGCCCGCCGCAAGGGCGCCGACCTCCTGGTGATCAACCCCGTGGGGCACGGCAAGGGCTTCGGGACGGACACCAACGAGGTCCTGATCGTCGACGCCCACGGCGAGACGGTCGCCCAGGCCCAGGGCACCAAGCGGGAAGTCGCGGACGCGGTGTGGGACACGGTCCTCAAGGCCTCGCCGCCGATCGCGTCGCCCACGGACTGAGATCGGCGTACACGTCTCAGTGGTCGGATGTCGGGTATCACCTGGCGGGACAGTACGCTGGACCACATGAGTTCTGACGACCTGCGCCTGTTCACGTCCGAGTCCGTGACGGAAGGCCACCCGGACAAGGTCTGTGACCAGATCTCCGACGCGATCCTCGACGCCCTCCTGGAGCAGGACCCCACGTCCCGCGTCGCGGTCGAGACCATGGTCACGACGGGCCTGGTCCACGTCGCGGGAGAGGTCACGACCAACGCGTACGTCGAGATCCCGCAGATCATCCGTGAGGTCGTCCGGGGGATCGGCTACACGTCCTCCGCGATCGGCTTCGACGGCGACTCGTGCGGTGTCTCGGTCTCGATCGGCCAGCAGTCCCCGGACATCGCCCAGGGCGTCGACAAGAGCCTCGAGCAGCGCGACGACACGTCCGACCTGGACCCGCTCGACGCCCAGGGAGCCGGCGACCAGGGCCTCATGTTCGGGTACGCGAGCGACGAGACCCCCACGCTCCTGCCGTTGCCGATCTTCCTCGCGCACCGCCTCGCCGAGCGCCTGGCCGTGGTCCGCAAGGACGGGTCGCTGCCGGGCCTGCGTCCCGACGGCAAGACGCAGGTCACGATCGGGTACGACGGCGACCGTGCGGTCCGCCTCGACACCGTGGTCCTGTCGACGCAGCACGACGAGGACGTCCTGCAGGAGACGCTGCGCGGCCAGGTCGCCGAGCTCGTCGTGGCCCCGGTCGTCGAGGGCCTCGACCTGGACGTCGCGGACTTCCGCCTGCTCGTGAACCCGACCGGCAAGTTCGTCATCGGTGGGCCCCAGGGCGACGCGGGGCTCACGGGCCGCAAGATCATCGTCGACACGTACGGCGGCATGGCCCGTCACGGTGGTGGGGCGTTCTCGGGCAAGGACCCCTCGAAGGTCGACCGCTCGGCCGCCTACGCCACGCGCTGGGTCGCCAAGAACGTCGTCGCGGCGGGCCTCGCGCGCCGCTGCGAGGTGCAGGTCGCGTACGCGATCGGCAAGGCGCACCCCGTGGGCCTGTACGTCGAGACGTTCGGCACCGAGACCGTCCCGGTCGAGCGCATCCGTGCCGCGATCGACGAGGTCTTCGACCTGCGTCCCGCGGCGATCATCGCCGACCTCGACCTGCTGCGGCCCATCTACGCGCAGACCGCGGCGTACGGGCACTTCGGGCGCGAGCTGCCCGACTTCACGTGGGAGCGCACGGATCGCGTGGCGGCCCTCCAGGCCGCGGTCTGAGCCGCGTCGCACGGGTTCGCCCGGCGTGGGTGGCGCGTGCTGAGATAGGGCCATGACCAGCCAGGACGCCGTGCCCCAGGACGCGGGGGAGCAGCTCACGCTGCTCCCCGCGCCCGAGGCGCCGGGTGGGAGCCGCACGGGCGGCAGGCCCGCCCGGCCGGTGGGCGCGCTCGAGATCGCGAGCGCCCTGCCGGTCGCGCGCGTCGTCCTGGACCTCGTGCCGCACCACCTGGACCAGACGTTCGACTACCTGGTCCCGGCCTCGATGGCCGACGGCGCGCAGCCCGGCGTCCGGGTCAAGGCGCGGTTCGGGCCGCAGGAGGTCGACGGGTTCGTCCTGGCGCGGGCCGAGGACAGCGACCACGACGGGCGGCTCGTCCCGCTCAAGCGCCTCGTCTCGCCCGAGCGGGTGCTCACCCCGCAGGTCGCGCAGCTGTGCCGCACGGTCGCCGACCACTACGCGGGCACGCTCTCGGACGTGCTGCGCCTCGCGATCCCGCCGCGCCACGCGCGGGCCGAGGCGGCGCCGTCGGGCAGCGAGGCGACCGTCGTGGGCGCACCGGCGGACCCGAGCACCGACGACGAGGGGCGCTCGAGCGCCCCCGGCGCCCAGGAGGGCGCGCCCCCGCGCCCCTCCGAGTGGGCTCCCTACCGCGGCGGCGCCGCGTTCCTGAACCACCTGGTCGGCGGGTCGGCGCCGCGTGCGGTCTGGACGGCCCTGCCGGGCCGCGTGGCCGACGGCGTGCCCGTCCAGGGCACCCGGGCCGCGGGCGGGCACGGCACGAGCGACGAGGACCCCGCGCAGGCCGTCCAGCACTGGGCCCTGGCGCTCGCCGAGGCCGTGCGCGCCACGGTCACGGGCGGGCGGGGCGCGCTCGTGGTGCTGCCCGACGCGCGCGACGTCGACCAGATGTCCCTCGCCCTCGAGCTCGCGGGCTACGCCCCGCACACCGCGCGCCGCGCGGGGCAGTTCGTGCGCCTGACGGCCGACGAGGGCCCCTCGCCCCGGTACCGCAGCTTCCTGGCGGCGCTGCGGGGCGAGGTGCGCATCGTCGTCGGGACGCGTGCCGCGGCGTTCGCGCCCGTCCAGGACCTGGGCCTGGTCGCCTGCTGGAACGACGGCGAGGAGACCCTCGCCGAGCCGCGCTCGCCCTACCCGCACGCCCGGGAGGTCCTGGCCCTGCGCAGCGAGCAGGAGGGGGCCGCGTTCCTGCTCGGCTCGGTCAGCCGCACGGTGCAGGCCCAGGCGCTCCTCGAGTCGGGGTGGGCCCGGGAGGTCGCGGCGCCCCGCGAGGTGCTGCGCGCGCGTGCCCCTCGGGTGCGGGCGCTGACGTCGGTCGAGCTCGCGGCCGAGGGCGCCGGGGCCGCCGCGCGCCTGCCGAGTGCGGCGTGGCGGGCCGTGCGGGACGCCCTGGGCACCGGGCCCGTCCTGGTGCAGGTCCCGCGGGCCGGGTACATGCCCGTCGTGGCGTGCGCACGCTGCCGGACGGCCGCGCACTGCGGCACGTGCCACGGTCCCCTCATGCTGCCCGGTCCGGGCGCGTCACCGCAGTGCGCGTGGTGCGGGGCCCTGGCCGGGGCGTGGTCGTGCGACGAGTGCCACTGGACGGGGCTGCGCTCGGTGCGCGTCGGGTCGGGCCGCACGGCCGAGGAGCTGGGGAGGGCCTTCCCGGGCGTCGCGGTGCGGGTCTCGGGGGCGAGCGCACCGGGCGGGGTGCTCTCCGCCGTCGGGCCGCGCCCTGCCGTGATCGTCGCGACACCGGGCGCCGAGCCCGTCGCGGAGGGCGGCTACGCCGCCGCGCTCCTTCTCGACGCGGCGCTGAGCACCGCGCACGTGGGGCTCGCGGTCGCCCAGGACGCGCTGCACCGCTGGCTCGCGGCCGCGGGCCTGGTGCGCTCTACCCGCGAGGGCGGGCAGGTGCTGCTCGTCGGCGACGCGGCCCCCGGACCCACCAACGCCCTGGTGCGCTGGGACCCGGCCGGGTTCGCGGACCGCGAGCTCGCGGAGCGCCGCGAGCTCGACCTGCCGCCCGCGGTGCGGGTCGCGGCGATCACGGGCGACCGGCAGGCGGTGGACGCCGTCGTGGCCCGGGTGGGCCTCGCGGACCCCTCGACGACCCTGGGGCCCGTCGAGGTCCCGGAGGCCGCGGGACGCCCCGCACGGGGCGGGGCCGGGCGAGACCCCTCGCTGCAGCCTCCCGTGCGCACGATCGTGCGTGTCCCGCTGCGCGAGGGACGCCGGCTCGCGCGCGAGCTCTCGGCCTCCCTGGCGGTCCGCTCCGCGAAGCGCGAGGGTGGGAGCGTACGCGTCCAGCTCGACCCCAAGGAGATGTTGTGAGCACCGTCCCGCGCGAGACCCCGTCCGAGAGCTCGGCCCAGGCCCGGGTCGACACGGTCCTGTTCGACTTCGGCAACGTCCTGGTCACCTGGGACCCCTACGCCGCCTACGCCGGGCGCATGGACCGGGCCGACGTCGAGGCGTTCTTCGAGGCCGTCGACTTTCCCACGTTCAACGCGCGTCAGGACGCGGGCCGGTCCTGGGCCGACGCACGCCGCGAGCTCGCCGAGCACCACCCCGAGCACGTGAGCATGCTGGACGTGTACACCGAGAACTTCGCGGCGAGCCTCGTGGGACCGGTGCCCGGGACAGAGGAGATCGTGCGCGAGCTGCGCACGCTCGGGGTGCGCCTGTACGGCCTGACGAACTGGTCCGCGGAGATGTTCCACGAGGCCGAGCCCGCGGCGCCCGCGATCGGCCTCATGGAGGACGTCCTGGTCTCGGGGCGCGTGGGGCTCGTCAAGCCGGACCCGCGCATCTTCGAGGCCGCGACCGAGCGCTTCGCCCTGGACCCCGCGCGCACCCTGTTCGTCGACGACTCCGTGGCGAACGTCACGGCCGCCCGGGCGCTGGGCTTCCGGACCCTGCGCTTCGAGGACGCCGCGGGCCTGCGCGCGACCCTGCGCGACCTCGGCGTCGGCGTGCGCGAGGCCTGAGCGGCCGCCGGCGCACACCCGCCGGGGACCGTCCGGGGCGGATCCCGGCGCGGGCCGGGAGGGGCGCACCGCCTAGACTCGCCCCATGCGTGTGCTCTTCGCCGGAACCCCGGACGTGGCCGTCCCGGCCCTCGATGCCCTGATCGACTCCCGGCACGAGGTGGTCGCCGTCCTCACCCGCGCCGACGCGCCCTCGGGCCGCGGCCGCAGGCTGACGCCCAGCCCGGTGCGCGTGCGCGCGGAGGAGGCCGGGATCCCGGTCGTCACCGACCGTCCCCGCGGGGAGGAGTTCGTGGCCCGTCTCGCGGCCCTGGAGATCGACTGCGCGCCCGTCGTGGCGTACGGGGAGATCCTGCGGCGCGAGGTGCTCGACGTTCCCCGCTTCGGCTGGGTCAACCTGCACTTCTCGGTCCTGCCCGCCTGGCGCGGCGCGGCCCCGGTGCAGCGGGCGATCATCGCGGGCGACGAGGTCACGGGAGCCACGACGTTCCTCATCGAGGAGGGCCTGGACTCGGGGCCGGTGCTGGGCACCGCGACCGAGACGATCCGCCCCCGCGACACCTCGGGCGACCTCCTGGGTCGGCTCGCGACCTCGGGCGCAGGCCTGCTCGTGGCGACGCTCGACGCGATCGAGGACGGCATCGTGTCCCCGGTCGTGCAGCCCGCCGAGGGCATCAGCACGGCCGCGAAGCTGACCCCCGAGGACGCCCGGGTGCGCTGGGCGCTCCCCGCGCTCGCGATCGACCGCCTGGTGCGCGGCTGCACGCCCGCCCCCGGCGCCTGGACCACGCTGCCCGACGGCGCCCGCCTGGGCCTGGGCCCCGTGACGCCGCGCCCCGACGTGGACGACCTGGCGCCCGGCGAGCTGCGGGCCGGAAAGCGCGAGGTCCTGGTGGGCACCGGCACGCACGCCGTCGCGCTCGGCGAGGTGGCCCCCGTGGGCAAGAAGCACATGGCCGCGACCGACTGGGCCCGCGGCGCCCGCCTGGGCGAGCGCGTCGTCCTGGGCACCCCGGACGAGACGAAGGACCAGGCATGAGCGGCGAGGCACGCACCGGCGGCACCCCCGGGCAGGACGGCGGGCACGGCGCGCACAGTGGACGTGACCAGCGTGACCAGCGTGACCAGCGTGACCGTCGTGACGCACGCGGCCGCGAGCGCGGCGCCGCCCGCGCCCGAGGGGCCGGCCAGCGCTCGGAGGCGGCGCCCTCGCAGCGCGCCAAGGGCGCCGACCCGTCCCGCAACGTCGCGTTCGACGTGCTGCAGGAGGTCGCGACCTCCGACGCGTACGCCAACCTGGTCCTGCCCCCGCTGCTGCGCTCGCGCGGCATCCGCGGGCGCGACGCGGCGTTCGCGACCGAGCTCGCCTACGGCACCCTGCGCCTGCGCGGGCGCTACGACGCGATCATCGCCCAGTGCGTGGACCGCCCCCTCGACCAGGTCGACCCGAACGTGCTGGACCTGCTGCGCCTGGGCGCCCACCAGCTCCTGGGCATGCGCGTGGCCCAGCACGCGGCCGTCTCGGAGACCGTGGGCCTGGCCCGGGCGCGCGCCGGGGCCGGCAGCGCACAGTTCGTCAACGCGGTCCTGCGCAAGATCTCCCGCTCGACCCTCGAGGAGTGGCTCGAGGCCATCACGCTCGACGCGCCCGACGACGTCACGCGCCTCGCGACCACCCAGTCCCACCCGGTGTGGATCGCCCGGGCGATGCGCGAGGCCCTCGTCGGCACGGGACGCTCCGCCGACGACCTGGCCGAGCTCCTCGAGGCCGACAACACCGCGCCGCGCGTCACCCTCGTCGCCCGCCCGGGCCTGGTCAGCCGCGAACGCCTCGCGGGCGAGGTCGAGCACGACGTGCGCGGGGACGCCACGACCACCCCCGGGCGCTGGACGCCCACGGCCCTGGTCCTGTCGGGCTCGGACCCCGCCGCGATCCCCGCGGTCCGGTACGGCGCCGCCGGGGTCCAGGACGAGGGCTCCCAGCTCGTGACGCTCGCGTTCGCGGCGACCCCCACGCTCCCCGTGCCCTCGGCGGGCGGCGCAGGTGGCGCGGCGCACCCCCGGTCCGACGGCGCAGCGAACCCCGACGAGCGCTGGCTCGACCTGTGCGCGGGCCCGGGCGGCAAGGCTGCGCTCCTGGCCTCCCTCGCGGGCGAGCAGGGCGCACGCGTCGTCGCGAACGAGGTCGCCCCCCACCGGGCCCGCCTGGTCGAGCAGGCGCTCGCGGCCGTGCCCGCCGACGCGGTCGAGCGGGTCCAGGTCGGTGACGGGCGCCAGGTGGGGGTCGAGGAGCCCGGCGCGTACGACCGCGTGCTCGTCGACGCCCCCTGCACGGGCCTGGGCGCGCTGCGCCGCCGCCCCGAGTCGCGCTGGCGCCGCACCCCCGGGGACATCGCGACCCTCACGACGCTGCAGCGCGAGCTCCTCGGCTCGGCCCTGGACGCGGTGCGCCCGGGCGGGGTCGTCGGGTACGTCACCTGCTCCCCGCACCTCGCGGAGACCCAGCTCGTCGTCAAGGACGTCCTGGCCGGGCGGGACGACGTCGAGGTCCTCGACGCGGCCGCCGCGGTGCGGCAGGTCGCGGGGGACGACATCCCGCTCGCGGACCGCACCGACGTGCAGCTGTGGCCCCACGTCCACGGGACCGACGCGATGCACCTGACGTTGCTGCGCCGTCGGGCCTGAGACGCCCCTGCGGCGGCCGGGCAGGGTGGTGAAGGCCACCCGGCCCGGCCGTCGCGCGTCCTCCGCGCGGCGCGCGGGCGCCCTCTAGGCTGGTGCCCATGTCCGCACTCATCGCCCCCAGCATCCTGTCCGCCGACTTCGCGAACCTCGAGCGCGACCTGGGCGCGATCTCTACCGCCGACTACGCGCACGTCGACGTGATGGACAACCACTTCGTGCCCAACCTGACCCTGGGGCTGCCGATCTTCGAGCGCCTCGCCCAGGTGTCCCCGGTGCCGCTCGACGCGCACCTCATGATCGCCGACCCCGACCGTTGGGCCCCCGGCTACGCCGAGGCCGGCGCCGCGTCCGTCACGTTCCACGCCGAGGCCGCCACGGCCCCCGTGCGTCTGGCCCGTGAGCTGCGCCGCCTGGGCTCGCGCGCCGGGCTCGCGCTGCGCCCCGCGACGTCGGTCGAGCCGTTCCTGGACCTGCTGCCCGAGTTCGACATGCTCCTGGTCATGTCCGTCGAGCCCGGCTTCGGCGGCCAGTCGTTCATCGAGGGCGTCCTGCCCAAGGTCCGCCGCATCCGCGACGCCGTGTCCGAGGCGGGGCTCGACGTGTGGGTCCAGGTCGACGGCGGCATCTCGCGCGCCACCATCGAGCGCGCGGCCGAGGCCGGCGCCAACGTGTTCGTCGCCGGCTCGGCCGTGTACGGGGCCGAGAACGTCCCCGAGGAGATCGCGGCCCTGCGGGCGCTCGCGGACCAGCACACGCACTGACCGCGACCGACCGTCCGGCAGCTCGCTCCCGGCGCGCCGCTGGGCGGTCACCGCATCCATGAGCCGTTCACAGCCGTTCACGTCGTTCCGGCTCGCGGGACGGACCGGATCGAGTTCCTGCCGGGGGATGCCGGTGTGGCATGCTGGGTGGAGACGAGACGCCGGACGCAGCGCCCTCAGCGCGGGCCCGGCTCCCGACGACAGCAGAACGAGCAGTACGCACACACGTGCTCCGGGGTCGGTGTAATTCCGAGCCGGCGGTGACAGTCCGCGACCCACGCCTCGGCGTGGTTGACCTGGTGGAACTCCAGGACCGACGGTGAAAGTCCGGATGGGAGGAAGTACGTGGCGGCGCGGGGCGGAGCCCTGTGCCGTGGTGTCGTGACGTCCGTGGACCCTCGGGTCCCGTGACGTCGTCGACCCCCTCACCCCGGAGCGTCGTGCTCACCGGGAGGAGGACGCATGGGCGCCAGGCCCACACTCACGATCGACGCCGCGATGGTGCGCGCGCTCGAGCTGGCCGCGCGGGGCCCCGTGCACGGCCCCAACCCGCGCGTGGGCGCCGTCCTGCTGGGCCCCGCGCCCCGCCGGTCGGACTCCCTGCCCGACGCCGCCGCCCCCGGCCCCGTGGACGCCTCGCCCCGGGTGGTGCTCGCCGAGGGCTTCCACCGCGGCGCGGGCACCCTGCACGCCGAGGCCGCTGCCCTGGCCGACGCCCGCGAGCGCGGCGTGGACGTGCGCGGCGCGACGGCCGTGGTGACTCTCGAACCGTGCGACCACACCGGGCGCACCGGGCCGTGCGCGCAGGCGCTGCTGGACGCGGGCGTCGCCGAGGTCGTCTACGCCGTGGCCGACCCCAACCCCGTCGCCGCCGGGGGAGGCGAGCGCCTGCGCGCGGCCGGGGTCCGGGTGGCCGCCGGGCTGCGCGAGGCGGAGGGGGAGCGCCTCCTGGGGCCGTGGCTGGTCGCCGTGCGGCGCGGGAGCCCCTACGTGACCCTCAAGCTCGCCTCGACCCTCGACGGGCGTGTGGCGGCCGCCGACGGCACCTCGCAGTGGATCACGGGGCCCGCTGCGCGCGAGCACGCCCACCGGGTGCGGGCGCAGGTCGACGCGATCCTCGTGGGCACCGGGACCGTCGTCGCGGACGACCCGTCGCTCACGGCGCGCACGACGTCTCCTGCGAGCGCCACGGTCGGGCCGGAGCCCGGGCTTGGCGAGCATCAGCGCCTGCGCGTCGCTGGTGGGGTGGTCGGGCCGGAGCCCGGGCTTGCCGAGCATCAGCCCCTGCGCGTCGTCGTCGGGCTCCGTGACCTTCCCCCGCACGTGCGGCTCGCGCCGGGGGGCACCTGGACGGACGACGGGGGCGGGCCCGTGCTGCACGTGCGCACGCACGACGTCCACGCGGTCCTGGCGGAGCTGGCCGCCCGCGAGGTGCGCCACGTCCTGGTCGAGGGCGGCCCGGGGCTGGCGACGGCGTTCCTCGCGGCGGGCGCGGTCGACGAGGTCCACGCGTACCTCGCGCCCGTGCTCCTGGGGGCGGGCCTGGGAGCCGTGGGCGACCTGGGTGTGACGACGCTCGCGGGCGCCCCCCGGTTCGTCACGCACGACGTGCGGCGGCTGGGGCAGGACGTCCTGGTCGTGGCCCGGACCACGCCCGCCGTGCCGTCGGTGCCTCCCGCACCCGACCGCTTCGCCCATGACCTGCCTGCGCCGGGGCCGCCTGCACCCGGAGGCCCGGCCCGCACCCCCCGCACGACCCACCGCACCACCCTCGAACAGGAGAGCTGATGTTCACCGGAATCGTCGAAGAGATCGGCACGGTCCGCGAGATCGCGTTCCCCGGGGGTGAGACCTCCGACGCCGTCCTGACCGTGCACGGCCCCCTCGCCACCTCGGACGCCCACCTGGGCGACTCGATCGCCGTCGACGGCGTGTGCCTCACCGTCACGGGTGTGGGCCAGGACGGCACGTTCACGGCCGACGTCATGCCCGAGTCCCTGCGCCGCACCGCCCTGGGCGACCTGCGCCCCGGGTCGCCCGTGAACCTCGAACGGGCCGTGCGCGCCGACACGCGCCTGGGCGGGCACATCGTGCAGGGCCACGTCGACGGCGTCGGGTCCCTCGTGAGCCGGGCCCCGGGGGAGCGGTGGGACGACCTCGTCCTGTCCGCGCCCCCGGGCCTGACGCGCTACGTCGCGGAGAAGGGCTCCATCACCGTCAGCGGCGTGTCCCTCACGGTGACCCACGTGGACGACACCTCGTTCGGGGTGTCCCTCATCCCCACGACGCTCGAGGCCACGATCCTCGGCTCCCTGGCCCCCGGTGACCGGGTCAACCTCGAGGTCGACGTCCTCGCGAAGTACGTCGAGCGACTCCTCACGACCGGTGCCGCCACCCGCCCGGCAGACCCGGACGGTCGGGCGCTCGCGGACACCGCCGCGCCCGCGGGTGCCGCAGGCCCGGCGGACGCCCCCAGGACCAGCGCAGCACAGGAATGAGCACCGCCATGACCCCCCAGCCAGACGCCGACCGTCCCGGCGACGCCACCCCCCACCCTCCCGAGCACCCCGGGCACGTCCGGACCGGCACCGTCGAGGAGGCCCTCGACGCGATCCGTGCCGGGCGTCCCGTCCTGGTCGCCGACTCCCCGGACCGCGAGAACGAGGCCGACGTGGTCTTCGCGGCCGGGACCGTGACCCCCGAGTGGGTGGCGTGGACCATCCGGCACTCCTCGGGCTACCTGTGCGCACCCATGCCGGCAGCGCGGGCCGACGCCCTGGACCTGCCGCTCATGGTCCCCCACAGCCAGGACCCGCGGCGCACGGCGTACACGGTCACGGTCGACGCCGCCACGGGCGTCACGACAGGGATCTCCGCCGCGGACCGCGCCAGGACCCTGCACGTCCTGGCCGACCCGGCCTCGGGCGCGGTCGACCTCATCCGCCCTGGGCACGTCCTGCCCCTGCGTGCCGTCCCGGGAGGGGTGCTGCACCGTGCCGGGCACACCGAGGCCGCGGTCGACCTGGTGCGCCTGGCCGGGGCGGGCGAGGTCGGGGGCATCGCCGAGCTCGTCAACGACGACGGCACCATGATGCGGCTCGACGACGCGGCCCGGGCGGCCGAGGACGCCGGGCTGGTGCTCATCACGATCGCCGACCTCATCGCGTGGCGCCGCGAGCACGACCCCGCGGTCCCCGAGCAGGACACCCAGCCCACGCTCGTGCCCCGCGTGCAGGCCACGAGCGTGGCCGACCTGCCCACCGCGCACGGCCACTTCCGCGTCCACGGGTACCGCGACCTGCGCACCGGGGCCGAGCACGTGGCCCTCGTGCCCGTCGCCGTCCCGGCGGGAGGAGGCGCCCCCGCCGGCACCGGGCCTGACGGCGCCCCCGTCGCGCCCCTCGTGCGCGTGCACTCCGAGTGCCTGACCGGGGACGCGTTCGGGTCGCTGCGCTGCGACTGCGGCCCCCAGCTCCAGGCGTCCATGGAACGCGTCGCCGCCCAGGGCGGGGCCGTGGTGTACCTGCGCGGGCACGAAGGACGCGGGATCGGCCTGCTCGCCAAGATCGGCGCGTACGAGCTCCAGGACGCCGGGTTCGACACCGTCCAGGCCAACCTCGAGCTCGGCTGGCCCGTCGACCGGCGCGAGTACGGGGCCGCGGCCGCGATCCTGCACGACCTCGGCCTCCACCGCGTCACGCTCCTCACGAACAACCCCGCCAAGGTCACCGGGCTCGCCGCGCACGGCATCGACGTCACCGACGCCCACCGGCTCGAGGTCGGGCACGGCCAGCACAACCACGGCTACCTCATGACGAAGAAGGTCGCCATGGGCCACCTCCTCGACAGCCTCGAGATCACCCCCGACACCACCCCCACCACGAAGGAGAGCGACCGATGAGCGGCGCAGGAGCACCCCAGATCACCGTCGACGGCACCGGGCTGCGGATCACCGTCGTGGCCGCCAGCTGGCACACCGAGGTCATGGACGGCCTCCTCGCGGGCGCCCGCCGGGCGCTCGCGGCCGCGCACGTCTCGCACGTCACCGAGATCCGCGTGCCGGGTTCGTTCGAGCTGCCCGTCGCGGCCGCACGCGCCGCCGAGCACGGCGCGGACGCCGTCGTCGCCCTCGGCGTCGTGATCCGCGGCGGGACCCCGCACTTCGAGTACGTGTGCTCGGCCGCCGCGGCCGGCCTGACGGACGTCTCGGTGCGCACCGGGGTCCCCGTCGGCTTCGGGGTGCTCACGTGCGACGACGAGCAGCAGGCCCTCGACCGGGCCGGGCTGCCCGGCTCCCGGGAGGACAAGGGCGCGGAGGCCGTCGAGGCGGCCATCGCGACGGTCGTGGCGCTACGAGACCTGTGAGTGCTGACGGCCCGACGGCGCGGCGCCCCTCGACGCACACGCACCGAAGGGGCGCCGCGGTCGCCCGGTGACCGGTGGGCGGGACAGGTCCACCCGCCCACCGCCGGGCGACTACCCTGGTCGGGTGAAGACGTTCGAAGGGCTGTTCGCCGAGCTCACCGAGAAGGCCACCACCCGACCCGCCGGTTCCGGCACGGTCGCGGAGCTGGATGCCGGTGTCCATGCGATCGGGAAGAAGATCGTCGAGGAGGCCGCCGAGGTATGGATGGCGGCCGAGTACGAGGGTGACGACAAGACGGCCGAGGAGGTCTCCCAGCTCCTCTACCACGTGCAGGTGCTGCTCCTGGCCAAGGGCCTGACCCTGCAGGACGTGTACAAGCATCTGTGAACCCGGCCAGGTCCGGGTCCAGGGGGAGGCGCACGGAGGCTCAGGCCACCGGGTCGCTTCCCTCACGCATGTCCGTCGTCCGCAGTCGTCCACCGTCCGTCCCTGAGCGCCCGCCGTCGCCGGCGCGCCGACCGGGTGATCGGTCACCCTGACCGCCCCGTCCCCGAACTCCCCTAGAAACGCGAGGACCCCGTGCTCCGCATCGCCGTTCCCAACAAGGGCTCCCTGTCCGAGCCCGCCGTCGACATGCTCCGCGAGGCCGGCTACCGCCAGCGCCGCGACACCCGTGAGCTCGTGCTCGCGGACCCGGACAACGACGTCGAGTTCTTCTTCCTGCGCCCCCGCGACATCGCCGTGTACGTCGGCACCGGCACGGTCGACGCCGGCATCACGGGCCGCGACCTCCTGCTCGACTCGGGCGCCGAGGCCGTCGAGCACATGCAGCTCGGCTTCGCCGGCTCCACGTTCCGCTACGCCGCCCCCGTGGGCACCATCACGTCCCTCGACCAGGTCGAAGGACTGCGCGTGGCCACGTCCTACGAGGTGCTGGTGGAGAACCACCTGCGCACCCACGGCGTCACGGCCTCCGTGGTGCACCTGGACGGCGCGGTCGAGTCCGCGGTCCAGCTCGGCATCGCCGACGTCGTCGCCGACGTCGTGTCCACGGGCACCACCCTGCGCGGGGCAGGCCTCGAGGTCTTCGGCGACCCCATCCTCAAGTCCGAAGCCGTCCTGATCCGCCCGGCCTCCGTGACCGACGACGAGGTCTCCGCCGGCCTGGAGACGCTCACCCGCCGCCTGCTGGGCGTCCTCACGGCCCGCCAGTACGTCCTCATGGACTACGACGTGCCCGCGCACCTCGTCGAGGCCGCGGTCGCCCTCACGCCCGGCCTCGAGTCCCCGACCGTCTCGCCCCTGCACGACCGGGACTGGGCGGCCGTGCGCGCCATGGTGCGCCGGGACCAGACCAACAAGCTCATGGACGCCCTCTACGAGGTCGGGGCACGCGCCATCCTCGTCACCTCGATCCACGCCTGCCGCCTCTGAGCCCTCCTCCAGGGGCGCCCGGGCCCGGACCCGCCCGAGCGGCCCCGCACGCCCCTGGAGCCGGACACAGCACCACGCTGCCCGGGCGCCGCGCATCACCGCGCCGGCACCCGGGCAGCGCCGTCTCCCGGCACGGGCCGACGACCCACGCAGGACAGACAGGGGGAGGATAGGAACGTGAGCAGCAACGTCGCACCCCCCGAACACCTGCCCGGCGACCCCTACGCCCCCTTCCGCCCCCGCTGGGGAACCGCCGTCGCCTACACCGCCGCCCTCGTGATCCTCACCGGATGCACCTTCGTCGCCCTCGTCGCCACCGGACCCGGCACCGACTCCGGCTGGAACAAGGCAGCCACGATCGGCGTCGGCGCCTTCTGCGCCCTCATCCTGTGGCGCCTCGGCCAGGTACGAGCCACCGTCACCCCCGAACACCTCACCGTGCACAACATCGTCTTCACCCGCCGCCTCGACTGGCCCCAGGTCGTCTCCGTGCGCTTCGGCCCCGGCGACCCCTGGGTACGCCTCGACCTGTCGGACGGCAAGGCGCTCGCGGTCATGGGCATACAACGTGCGGACGGGGCCCGGCGCAGCGAGAGCGAGGCGGCGCGCCTGGCGGCACTCGTCGCGGCCCACGGCGAGGCGCACGAGGACTGACGCGGCGCCGTCGGGCACCGGACCCCGCTCACGCCAGCACCCACCAGGAGCCCGACCCCGCAACGAGAGAGGGCCCTCGGAACCTGGTGGTTCCGGGGGCCCTCACGTCGTGCTCAGCGGTCCTGCTCAGGACCCGTCGGTGCGCTCAGCGCTCGCCGGCGCGGAACCGGGGAGCCTTGCGCTCGGCGCCGCGCTCGCCGCGCTCGTCGTAGCGACCGGCCGGGCCGTGGCCCGAGTGACCACCGGAGTAGCCGCCCGAGCGAGGCGCCGAGCCACCCGCACGCGGGCCACGGGCACCCTGGGGCGCACCCTGGTCCACCTGGATGCGCAAGGACTTGCCCGCGACCCGGGCGCGCGAGATGCGGTCGATCGTGGCGGCGTCGAGCGGCGTGGCGATGTCGACCAGCGAGAAGCTCGGGAAGATGTCGATCTTGCCCAGGTCCTTGCCGTTCAGGCCACCCTCGTTCGTCAGCGCGCCGACGATGCCCGACGGCTGAGCCCCGTGCGTGTGCCCGACGGCGAGACGGTAGCGGGTACCGACGGCGTCACGACGGATGCCGCGCTCCCCGCCACGCCCACCCTCACGAGGGCCACGCGCGTCGCGGTCACCGTAGGGGCGCGACTCGCGCTCACGGCGCGCGTTCTTCGCCTCGGCACGCTGAGCCTCGAAGAGCTCCTGCTCCTCGCGCGCCTTGGGGCCGTCGTCACCGACCGACAGGGCGACCAGGACGGACGCGAGGTCGATCGGGTCGATGCCAGACTCCGCGACGTGCGCCGCGACCAGGTCCCGGTACATCGACAGGCGACCGGCGGCCTGACGCTCGGCGACCTGCCCGAGGATGCGACGAGCCTTGTGCGCGGAGACGTCCGCGGGGGAGGGCACGTCGACCTCCTCGAGGCTCGCGCGGATGGTCTTCTCGATGAACTTCAGGCGGTTGCGCTCGCCCGGGGTCACGAAGCTCAGGGCCTCGCCCGTACGACCGGCACGACCCGTGCGGCCGATGCGGTGCACGTACGCCTCCGGCTCGCCCGGTAGGTCGAAGTTCACGACCAGGCCGATGCGGTCCACGTCCAGACCACGCGCCGCGACGTCGGTCGCGACCAGGACGTCCAGGGCGCCGGAGCGCAGACGCTCGACGATCTTCTCGCGGTCCTTCTGCGCCACGTCACCAGAGATCGTGGCCGCCGAGATGCCGCGCTCGACGAGAGCCGACCCGACCTCCTCGGCCGCGCCACGGGTACGGGTGAACACGATCGCCGCGTCGGCGTCCGAGGTCGCGAGAACACGCACCAGCGCGCCGGTCTTGTGACGGAACGGCACGACCGAGTACGTCTGGCGCACCGACGTGACCGTCGAGGACTGGCGCGTCACCGCGATCTCGACCGGGTCGTTCAGGTGCTGGGCGGCGACCCGACGGATAGGAGCCGGCATCGTCGCGGAGAACAGCGCGACCTGACGCTCCTTGGGAGCCTGTCCGAAGATCTTCTCGACGTCCTCGGCGAAGCCCATGCGCAGCATCTCGTCCGCCTCGTCCAGGACCAGGTAGCGGATGTCGTCGAGCACGAGGCTGCGACGCTCCAGGTGGTCCATCACGCGGCCGGGGGTACCGACGACGATCTGGGCGCCGCGCTGCAGCGCGCGCTGCTGGGGCTGGTACGGGGAACCGCCGTAGACCGCGACGACCTCGATGCCCGGCACGTGCTTGGCGAACGACTCGATGGCCTCGGCCACCTGCATCGCGAGCTCACGGGTCGGGGCGAGGACCAGGCCCTGGACGCGGCCCAGGTTCGGGTCGATCGCGGCGAGCATCGGCAGGCCGAACGCGGCGGTCTTGCCCGTACCGGTCTGGGCCACGCCCGTGATGTCGCGCCCGGAGAGCAACGCGGGGATCGCGCGCTCCTGGATCGCGGAGGGGATCGTGAAGCCAAGGTCCGTCACGGCCTTCAGGATGTTCGAGGGCAGACCCAGGTCTGCGAACGTGGGGCCCGACTGCTCGGCGGGAGCCGGCGTCTGGGCGACCTCGACCTGGTCGAGGGCGTGCGAGGGCGCAGAGGTGTCAAGAGACATGGAGATGTGTTCAACCGTTTCGCTGAGGGTGGGAGTTACGCGTGGTCGCCAAGTCGGCTCTCCACTGGCCGCACTCCCGAACACACACCGGTGACTCGCCCGCGCACAAACAGCGGCGGGCCACACTCACACGAACACGCGGGAACAGCGACGAACTCCAGATTGTGCCGCCAGTCTACGCGACGCCCGCCCCCGAGGGGGAACGAGCGCCCGGTGACGTCGAGCACAGAGGCCTCGCAGCCCCGCCTGCCTCCGACGCGCGGAACTGAACGCCCCGGCGCCCAGCTCCCCACCGCACCTGTCGCGCACGCCACCCACCGTCCATACCGTGCGAACCGGAAGAACCGGCCACAACGCCCCGCCGGGACCACGAAATGCCAGCGCCCCGCACCCGCCCGGCCCTAGGATGGCCCACCGTAGGATGAAGACAGCAACAGGACGCGCGAGACGCACGGAGCAACGGACGGTGGGCGTGGCAGCAGATCAAGAGGTCAGCTCACGCATCCTCACGATCCCCAACGTCATCAGCCTGCTCCGGCTCGCCCTCGTCCCCGTCTTCGCTGTCCTCATCGTCCGCGGCAACGACGAATGGGCGCTCGCGGTCCTCGCGATCTCCGGAGCCTCCGACTGGCTCGACGGCATCCTCGCCCGACGCCTCAACCAGGTCACCAAGCTCGGCCAGATGCTCGACCCGGCGGCCGACCGGCTCTTCATCCTGGTCACCCTCGTCGGCCTCGCCTGGAGAGACGTCGTCCCCCTCTGGGTCCTCGTCGTGATCCTGCTCCGCGACGTCACCCTCCTGTGCCTCCTGCCCGTCCTCACCCGCCACGGGTACGGCCCGCTCCCCGTGAGCTTCGTCGGCAAGGCGGCGACCTTCGCGCTCCTCTACGCCTTTCCGCTCCTCCTGCTGGCCGAGGCCCCCGGCGCCCTGGGTGCGACCGCCTCCATCATCGGCTGGGCCTTCACCGGATGGGGCATCGGCCTCTACTGGCTCGCGGGCGTCCAGTACATCCGCCAGACCCGTCAGCTCGTCGCACCCCGCACCGACCCCCAGGAGACGGCCGCAGGATGACCTCCGCCCCCCGCAACGACGCGCACGGTTCCCGACACGGGAAGCCGGCCCTCGACGCGTCCATGACCCTCCTCACCGAGGTCATGGACCGCCCGCTCGACGCCGGATACGCCGAGGCCGCCGCACGACGCGCGGCAGGGGACGAACCACCCCGCAAGACCCGCACCTGGATCCTCGTCGCCGCGCTCGCGATCCTGCTGGGGTTCGTGACGGCCGCAGCGACGATCGATCTGCGCGCGCCTCAGGGTGCCGCGATCGAGGCGCGCAAGGTGCTCGAGAAGGAGATCGTGAGCCGGCGAGACGACGTCGACGCGCTGTCCGCGCAGGCCACCGCCCTCAGCGAGGAGATCGAGACCCTGCAGACGGACGCCCTCGCCGACGTCGACCCCCTCCTGCTGGAGACGCTCCAGACCGACGGCGTCTCCAACGGGTCGATCGCGGTCACCGGTCCGGGGCTCGTGATCACGCTCAACGACGCCGCGGAGGGGGTGGGCGCGGACGACCAGTCCCACAACAAGAAGGTGCAGGACGGTGACCTGCAGCGCGTGGTGAACTCGCTCTGGGCCTCCGGCGCGGAGGCCATCGCGATCAACGGGCAGCGCCTCACGCCCCTCAGTGCCGTCCGGAGCGCGGGCGAGGCGATCCTCGTGGACCTCCAGCCCTTGATCGCCCCTTACCGGGTCGAGGCGATCGGGGACCCAGCCACGCTCGAGACCGAGTTCGCCCGCTCGGCGGCCCCCGGGTACCTGAGCACCATCAGCTCGACGTGGGGGATCCAGTACAGCCGGATCGCACAGAGCAAGCTCTCGTTGCCGGGCAACGGGATCCAACGTCTGTTCTACGCGCACGCCGTAGACTCCACGGCAGCCACAGGTGACGAGCCTGAGGCGCCGACCGGGGAGGACGGCGCGTCGACGGGGGAGACGGAGAGCCCCGCGTCGACGACCGGTCCCACCGGAGCCGACAGTTCACTCGCAGGGCAGGAGAGCACGGAATGATCGCAGTCGTCGGACTGGTCCTCGGAGTCGTGGCGGGGCTCGTGCTCCAACCCACTGTCCCCGTCGCCCTGCAGCCCTACCTGCCCATCGCGGTCGTCGCGGCGCTCGATGCGCTCTTCGGCGGTCTGCGCGCCATGCTCGACGGGCTCTTCAACGACAAGGTCTTCCTCGTCTCGTTCCTCTCGAACGTGGTCGTCGCGGCCCTTATCGTGTTCCTCGGAGACCAGCTCGGAGTGGGCACGCAGCTCTCGACGGGCGTCGTCGTCGTCCTCGGGATCCGCATCTTCTCCAACGCCGCCGCCATTCGTCGGCACCTGTTCAAGGCCTAGGGGGCGCGATGACGACGGATTCGACCCCCAGCGGTCCCGCGGACCCCGAGAACCCCGAAGCGGCTCCACCCCACGAGGCCGACGTCGCCGCCGGGGAGACGGAGCGTCTCGACGAGGACGCCGCAGTGCCGCCCGGACTCCCCGCCGACGCGGACGAGACCTCTCCCGGCGAGCCGCGCGAGCCCGACGCCGTCGACGCCGTGGCCGAGGTTCCCGGCACACCCAATGCTGCGCAGCCCGACGCACCTCCTGCGCCCGTCGTCCCTCCGGTGGATCCCGCTGAGCACGACGACGCCGGCGACGCCGCTCCTGGGGCGGGACGCGCAGAGGGCACGCCGGACGGCAGACCGTCGACCGTCGGCTCGACGGTCGAGACGCCCGAGGCACGCGAGACGGACGACATGGCGTCCGTCCCGGCACCCGTCACGGCCGGCAGCGGTCACAGCCGGACCGAGTCCGACGTGCCGCGGGACGTCGCCGACCAGCCCGGCGACGGCGGCGAGCCTGCGACGGTGGACGCGTCAGCGCCGGGCGCACTCCCGACCGAGGGCCAGACGCAAGGCGCACCCACGGTCACGGACGTCGGTCTCGGTGCGGATGCCGGAACCGAGCCCCCTGCCCCTTCCCCGACCGCGACGTCTCCGCTCTCGGACCCGGACCGGCCGCACGGGCGCCATGAGGCGACGGGAGGCTCTCCCACCGTCCCCGCGGGGGCGGGCACCGGCTCCTCGGGCGGCTGGGCGAAGCTCGGTCGTGCCATGAGGCCGACGGTGACCCGTTCCCAGCTCCTCGCCGGTCTCCTGTGCGCCCTGCTCGGGTTCGCGCTGGCCGTGCAGGTGAGCCAGACGCAGGAGCAGCAGCTCTCGTCGCTGCGTCAGAGCGACCTGGTCCGCCTCCTGGACGACGTCACCCAACGCGCGAACGATCTCGAGTCCCGCGTGCAGGGGCTCCAGGACACTCGCGACGAGCTGAGCTCGGGGTCAGGACAGCAGCGCGCGGCCCTCGAGCTCGCGCAACGTCAGTCGCAGACGCAGGGGATCCTCTCGGGTCGGCTGCCCGCAGAGGGGCCGGGGATCACCCTGACGATCACCGAGACCGACCAGCGGATCCCCGCGAGCAAGCTCTTCAACATCCTCGAGGAGCTCCGCAACGCCGGCGTGGAGGTCGTCGAGGTCAACGGGATCCGCCTGGTCACGAGCAGCTACTTCGAGGAGACGAGCCGGGGGATGGTGGTCGACGGGCAGAGGATCTCGTCCCCCTACCAGTGGCAGGCCATCGGCGACCCGTCGACTCTCGAGACCGCGCTCGAGATTCCCGGCGGTGCGATGTCGTCGGTCCGCAACGAGGGCGCGAATCCGAAGATCACCCAGGAGGACCTGATCACGATCTCGTCGACGCGGGAGCCGGAGGCCCCCGAGTTCGCGACGCCCGTGCCCGCGGAGGGCGGAAACTGACCCCTCGGGGCTCGTGACGTGGGCGGATACTTTTCTCCGAGCCACCCGGCGGGGTAGGTTGGACGGGTTGGACGGGTATTGCCCGCATCCCCGACCCTCCTGAGGGCGCGGGAGATCGTGCAGCACCTTTCCGTCCCAACGCATTTTGCTCTGAATGCGTCAAGAACTCCCGAGGAGGCGAGATGACCACTCCAGGTGAATCTGCGGAGCCACGCCGGGGAGGCAGCGACACGACCGTCACGTTCGGGCGGATCGAGCTGCCGATCGAAGAGGGTACGCAGCCCGGTGGTCTGACCGCCGAGGAACAGGCCGCGATCTCGGCGCTGCCGCGACACTCGGCGCTGCTCGTGATGCAGCGTGGTCCCTCGGTCGGCTCGCGCTTCCTCCTCGACGCCGAGCGGACCGTCGCGGGCCGGAGCGAGCACGCGGACATCTTCCTCGACGACGTCACGGTCTCTCGCAAGCACGCGGAGTTCGTCCGGGACAACGATCAGTTCGTCGTGCGTGACATCGGCTCGCTCAACGGGACCTATGTCAACCGCAACCGCGTGGACGCCGTGGCCCTGGTCACCGGGGACGAGGTGCAGATCGGCAAGTACCGCCTCACCTTCTACACGAGCCCGGTCCTCGGGCAGACCGTGGGGTCGGCGGAAGGTGCGGCAGAGCACCCGTGAACCAGCCGGCACGCTCCCCGTGGGGGCACGAGAACCGGTTCGACGGCACAGGTGCGCTGACCGCACGATCGACCGACGAGGACGACGTCGAGCAGTCCGCTGAACCCTGGCCTCAGGGCATCTCGCGGCGCGCGACGATGCGCATCTCGGACGTCCTGCGTGCCTTGCGCACGGAGTTCCCCAGCGTGAGCCACTCGAAGCTCAGGTTCCTCGAGGAGCAGGGGCTCATCGACCCCGAGCGGACGCCGTCGGGGTACCGGCAGTACTCCCCGGCGGACGTCGAGAGGCTGCGGTACGTCCTGCTCGAGCAGCGCGACCGATACCTCCCGCTCAAGGTCATCAAGGAGAACCTCGCGGCGCTCGACGCGGGCGAGGTGGTCGAGAACCCGGCCCTCCGGCTGGCTGCGAGCGACGGCGAGACCGAGACCACGACGGTTCGGCAGCGGTACACCGTCGAGTCGCTCGCGAGCGCTGCAGGGGTGGACGTCTCGCTGGTCGAGGGGCTGATCTCGGCCGGCGTCCTTCGGCAGGCGCCGGGCGGACAGCTCGACGCGTGGTCCCTCGAGGTCGTCCAGCTCGCGGCAGCGCTCGGCGAGTACGGGATCGAGCCGCGCCACCTCCGCCTGCTGCGCACGTCGGCGGACCGCCACGTGGGCCTGGTCGAGCAGGTCGTCGCCCCGTGGCGCAGCCAGCAGTCCTCGTCGGCGCGCGCCCATGCGGGAGCCCTCGCCGGTGAGGTCGGGGAGCTCTTCGCGAAGCTGCACACCGTGTGGCTCCGCCAGGGCGTGGGAGACCTCACGAGCTGAGTCGCGCCCGCGCTTCCTTGGATGCCTCGGCCCTGCGGACAGGTGGTTCGGGACCCTGCGTGCGCCTCCTCCTGACGGACGGCGCCCGCCGTCGTACGGTGGACGGGTGAGCAACGAGGTGCCGATGGTCCCGGTCGAGGTCCTCGGCGTGCGCCAGCAGCAGGGGGCCGGGCAGGAGATCGTCGTGCTGCTCCTCGATCCCGCAGCCGAGCTGGTCGTCCCGATCATCATCGGCCCTCGTGAGGCGAGCGCGATCGCGATGGCTCAGGCGCACCTGACGGCCCCCCGCCCGATGACGCACGACCTGCTCCGGGACGTCCTCGAAGCGGTGCACGTGGGCCTGCTGCGGGTCGAGATCGTGGCACTGGACGACGGGATCTTCTTCGCCGAGATGGTCCTGAGCACCGGGGTCCGGGTCGATGCCAGGGCGTCGGACGCGATCGCCGTGGCTGTGCGCACGGACAGTCCCGTCATGTGCTCGGCGGAGATCATCGCCCTCGCAGGGGTGGAGATCGTCGACCCCGAGCAGCAGCGGGAGGTGGCAGAGTTTCGCGACTTCCTCGAGCATGTCTCGCCCGAGGACTTCGGACCTCCGGAACCCGGTGAGGGGCCGGGGGAGCGGTAGACGTACGGCCGAGCGTCGAGCCGGTGCAGCCGTGTGGACGCAGGTGGTGTGCCCGCCGGCAACGAGAACAAAGGGATCATCTCCGACTAAACTAGGACAAGTGGTCGGCCGCCGTCGTCAGTGGGGCCTCAGGGGACGACGGCGGGTGGTTCACGCGACACGCTCACCCTCTCGAGGTCCCGGTCGTTGACGCTCCCCGGCCCCGGGCCTAGCGTGGAGTCCACATCATCCTTGGAGGCACAGTGAACAGCAGCGGCAGAGCTGGAGCGGAGCCGGGGGCTCCTGCTTCCCACGCGGCCCAGGGACTGCTGTTCGGCGAGGACATCACCGAGCACGACACCACCACCGGCTACCGTGGTCCGACGGCGTGCCGCGTCGCGGGCATCACCTACCGGCAGCTGGACTACTGGGCCCGTACCGGCCTCGTCGAGCCGACCGTCCGCTCCGCCTCCGGCTCGGGGACGCACCGGCTCTACGGCTTCCGGGACATCCTCGTCCTCAAGATCGTCAAGCGACTGCTCGACACAGGGGTCTCCCTGCAGCAGATCCGCACCGCGGTCGAGCACCTGCGTGAGCGCGGCGTGAACGACCTCGCGCAGATCACGCTCATGAGCGACGGCGCGAGCGTGTACGAGTGCACGTCCCCGGACGAGGTCGTCGACCTGGTCCAGGGGGGACAGGGAGTGTTCGGCATCGCGGTCGGCCGTGTCTGGCGCGAGGTCGAGGGGACGCTGAGCGACATGCCGGCCGAGTCCCTGGGCGACGACGAGACCCCGGGAGTCCCGACCGAGGACGAGCTCGAGCTTCGCCGTCGGGCACGAAGCGCAGGCTGACGCACCCCCGCCGCAGAGGCACCCGAGACCCCAGGACCCCGCCCTCGGCGGGGTCTTCTCCTGTCCGGGCTCGAGGCCGGCCGGCCCGTGGCGATGAGCACCTTTTCTCCCGCTCGCCCCCTTCCGGTGACGTCCTGCGCGGGTGGCCGTGCGAAGATCGCCTCTGGACGTCCCCGGCTCGCGCCGGAGCGGCGCCCGTGACGAACGGGTGCGTGGACCTCTTCTCGCGAGTGTCCCGTGCCCGACCCACGATGACGGATGGGGTACTTGGTGTTCTCGAAAGTTCTGGTCGCCAACCGCGCGGAGATCGCGGTTCGAGCGTTTCGCGCGGCGTACGAGCTCGGCTCCCGGACGGTGGCCGTCTTCCCCTACGAGGATCGGAACTCCGAGCATCGTCTGAAGGCGGACGAGGCGTACCGGATCGGTGAGGAGGGCCACCCGGTCCGCGCCTACCTCGACATCGAGGAGATCGTGCGCGTCGCCAAGGACTCCGGCGCCGACGCGATCTACCCCGGCTACGGCTTCCTGTCCGAGAACCCGGACCTCGCCCGGGCCTGCCAGCAGGCGGGCATCGCGTTCGTCGGACCGCCCCCGGAGGTGCTCGAGCTCGCCGGCAACAAGGTGCGCGCGCTCAAGGCGGCCAAGGAAGCGGGTATCCCGGTCCTGGCATCGAGCGAGCCCTCTGCCGACATCGACGAGCTCATCGCCGCCGCGGACGAGATCGGCTTCCCGATCTTCGCCAAGGCCGTCGCCGGGGGCGGCGGGCGCGGTATGCGCCGCGTCGACCGGCGTGAGGACCTGCCCGAAGCCCTGGCCGCCGCGATGCGCGAGGCCGACGGCGCGTTCGGCGACCCGACCATGTTCCTCGAGCAGGCCGTGCTGCGCCCGCGCCACATCGAGGTGCAGATCCTCGCCGACGGCCAGGGCAACGTCGTCCACCTGTACGAGCGCGACTGCTCGGTCCAGCGGCGTCACCAGAAGGTCATCGAGATCGCCCCGGCGCCGAACCTGGATCCGGCGGTCCGCGACGCCCTGTGTGCCGACGCGGTGAAGTTCGCCCGGTCCATCGGGTACCAGAACGCGGGGACGGTCGAGTTCCTCCTGGACACCGTGGGGGAGCGGGCCGGTCAGCACGTGTTCATCGAGATGAACCCGCGCATCCAGGTCGAGCACACCGTGACCGAGGAGGTCACGGACATCGACCTCGTGTCGTCGCAGATGCGCATCGCGGCGGGGGAGACCCTGGAGGATCTGGGGATCCGTCAGGAGGACGTGCACGTCAACGGTGCGGCGCTCCAGTCCCGCATCACGACCGAGGACCCGTCCAACGGGTTCCGGCCCGACACGGGCCGCATCGTGGCCTACCGCTCGCCCGGGGGTGCCGGCGTCCGCCTCGACGGCGCGACCGCGACCGCCGGGTCGGAGATCTCGGGCCACTTCGACTCGATGCTCGTCAAGCTCACGTGCCGTGGGCGCGACTACCCGACGGCCGTGCGCCGCGCCCGGCGCGCCCTGGCGGAGTTCCGCATCCGTGGCATCCGGACGAACATCCCGTTCCTGCAGGCGGTCCTCTCGGACACCGAGTTCATCGCAGGGAACCTGTCGACGTCGTTCATCGACGAGCGCCCCGAGCTGCTCGCCGCACGCGAGAGCGCCGACCGTGGCACCAGGCTCCTGAGCTACCTGGGCGACGTGACCGTCAACCGACCGCACGGGCCGGGCACGGGCGCGATCGACCCGGCCGTCAAGCTCCCCGCCCTCGACCTGTCGGTGGCGCCGGTCCCCGGCAGCCGCCAGCAGCTGCTCGAGCTGGGACCCGAGGGGTTCGCCCACGCGCTGCGTGCGGAGACCACGGTCAAGGTCACCGACACCACGTTCCGCGACGCCCACCAGTCCCTGCTGGCCACCCGGGTCCGTACGCACGACCTGCTCGCGGTCGCCCCGTACGTCGCTCGCCTGACGCCGCAGCTGCTCTCGGTCGAGGCCTGGGGCGGAGCGACGTACGACGTCGCGCTGCGCTTCCTCGGCGAGGACCCCTGGGCGCGTCTGGCAGCGCTGCGCGAGGCGATGCCCAACGTCGCCCTCCAGATGCTGCTCCGCGGTCGCAACACGGTGGGCTACACGCCGTACCCGACCGAGGTCACCGAGGCGTTCGTCCGCGAGGCGGCCGCCACGGGCGTCGACATCTTCCGGATCTTCGACGCCCTCAACGACGTCGAGCAGATGCGCCCGGCGATCGACGCGGTCCGTGCGACCGGCACCGCGGTCGCCGAGGTCGCGCTGTGCTACACGGGCAACCTTCTGGACCCGGCCGAGTCCCTGTACACGCTCGACTACTACCTCGAGCTCGCCGACCGCATCGTCGACGCCGGCGCACACGTGCTGGCGATCAAGGACATGGCTGGACTGCTGCGCCCTGCTGCGGCGGCACGTCTGGTCACGGCGCTGCGCGAGCGGTTCGACCTGCCCGTCCACCTGCACACGCATGACACGTCGGGCGGGCAGATGGCCACGCTCATGGCTGCCGTGGCCGCTGGTGTCGACGCGGTCGACGTCGCGAGCGCGGCGATGGCGGGCACCACGAGCCAGCCGGCGATGTCCGCACTCGTCGCGGGCCTCGAGCACACCGAGCGTGACACGGGTCTGTCGCTGCGCGCCGTGTGCGACCTGGAGCCGTACTGGGAGGCCGTGCGCCGCCTCTACGCTCCGTTCGAGTCGGGGCTCTCGAGCCCGACGGGTCGCGTCTACGAGCACGAGATCCCGGGCGGGCAGCTCTCCAACCTGCGCCAGCAGGCCATCGCGCTCGGACTGGGCGACCGGTTCGAGCAGATCGAGGCCACGTATGCCGCGGCCGACCGCATCCTCGGTCGCCTCGTGAAGGTGACCCCGTCGTCGAAGGTCGTGGGTGACCTGGCGCTGCAGCTCGTGGCCCGTGGCGCGGACCCTGCGGACTTCGCCGAGAACCCCCAGGACTACGACATCCCCGACTCGGTCATCGCGTTCCTGGGCGGGGAGCTCGGGGACCCGCCCGGTGGGTGGCCCGAGCCCTTCCGCAGCAAGGCACTCGCGGGGCGCGTCGTGCGCACCCCCGTGACGCCGCTCAGCGAGGAGGATCAGGCGGACCTCGACGGCGACTCGGCCGCTCGCCGCAACCGCCTCAACCACCTGCTGTTCGCCGGCCCGACCAAGGACTACGAGACGACGCGCGCGGCGTTCGGCGACGTGTCCGTCCTGGGCACCCAGGCCTACCTCTACGGGCTCACGCCCGGCCAGGAGGTCGAGGTCTCGCTCGAGCGTGGCGTCAAGCTCCTCGTGGGCCTCGAGGCCGTGGGTGTGCCCGACGAGCGAGGCATGCGCACCGTCATGTTCACCCTCAACGGTCAGCTGCGTCCGCTCCAGGTGCGGGACCGTTCGATCGAGGTCGACGCGTCGCTCGCGGAGAAGGCCGACCCTGCCGCACCAGGCCAGATCGCCGCTCCCTTCGCAGGTGCCGTGACACCCGTCGTGCACGAGGGCGACGTCGTCGAGGCGGGGCAGACGGTCGCGACGGTCGAGGCCATGAAGATGGAGGCTGCGATCACGACCCCGGTGGGCGGGACCGTGCAGCGCGTCGCGATCGGCGCGGTCCAGCAGCTCGAGGGCGGGGACCTGGTGCTCGTCATCGTGTGACGAACGTGGACCGACGGCAGCCGGCAGCCTGGGGGTACAGCGGTCGGCGGGCCGGGTGGGAGGCGCAGAGCCTCCCACC
>NZ_JBHUAD010000021.1:0-30705 GCF_042789955.1 Oerskovia sp. NPDC056781 | reverse complement strand
GACGGGGTGACCATGGACGTATGTCCACCGTCGGACCGGTCGTCGTCGGCTACGACGGGTCGCCCTCCGCGACCTCCGCCGTGCGCTGGGCCGCGCGCGAGGCCCGACGGCGTGGCGCCCGTCTGGAGGTCGTCTTCGCCCGCGACGCGCACGACACCCACCTCGAGCCCTCGCTGCCCGGTGGCGGCGAGAACGCGCAGGCCGGAGCGCGGGCGCTCGCCGACCGTGGCCGGGTCCAGGCGCTCGAGGTCGAGCCCGACCTCGAGGTCGAGGCGACCGTGGAGTACACGACCCCGGCCGCGACGCTCGTCGGCACGTCGCTCGACGCCGCGATGGTGGTCGTCGGGTCGGGGGACCACGGGCGGGTCCGCGGCGAGCTCGGCGGGTCGGTGGCGCTCGCGGTCGCCGCGCACGCGCACTGCCCGGTCGTCGTGGTCCACGGGGACGTCGAGGCGCTGCGCGACGTGAACCTGCCGGTGGTCGTGGGGGTCGACGGTTCGACGCACGCGACCGGCGCGCTCAGCCACGCGGCCGAGGTCGCGGCCTCGCGCGGTGCGTCGCTGCGGGTCGTGGTCGCGTGGTGGACGCGCGCCTCGGCGCACCTCGAGAGCTACATGGCCGCGGAGTTCCCGCGCGAGCGTGCCGAGAACGGGGCCGAGCGACTGCTCGCGGCTGCGCTCGCGCAGGTGCACGAGGAGTACCCGGACCTGGAGGTCGAGGGCTCGACCGTGGAGGCGCAGCCGGCTCCCGCGCTGGTCAGGGCCTCGGAGGGGGCCGAGCGGCTGGTCGTCGGGTCGCGCGGGCGGGGCGGTTTCGCGGCGCTCGTCCTGGGGTCGGTGAGCCACTCGCTCGTGCGCGAGGCGCACTGCCCCGTGACGATCGTGCGCTGAGCCCCTGGTCCCGGCTCTCGACGTGATCCCGACCACATCTTCGGTCCTGCTGCAGGTCCGGGGCTTTCACCCGGTAGGGATGTTTGGTTAGGCTCACCTCTGTGAGCCACCCCTTATCCGGCGACGACGTCGCTTCCACCGCCCAGGACTCCTCCCGCCCGGCCCTCGCCGGGACCGGGCTGAGCCTCGGGTACGACGGGACCGCCGTCGTGCACGACGCCTCCCTGCGCCTGCTCCCCGGACAGGTCACCGCGCTCATCGGCCCCAACGGGAGCGGCAAGTCGACGCTCCTGCGCTCGCTCGCCCGGCTCCACAGGCCCGTTCAGGGGACCGTGAGCCTGCCCGACGTCCCCGACGCGCTCGCTCTGCATCCCAAGGACTTCGCGCGGCGCGTCACCCTCCTCTCGCAGAGCCGGCCCACGCCCAACGGCGTGAGCGTGCGCGACGTCGTCGGGTACGGGCGCCACCCGCACCGGGCGCGCTTCCGCTCCACGGACCCCGACGGCGCCCGCGCGATCGCCTGGGCCATGGACGTCACCGGGGTCGCGGCGATGGCGGGCCGCGGCGTCGACGAGCTGTCGGGCGGCGAGCTCCAGCGCGTGTGGCTCGCGACCTGCCTCGCGCAGGACACCGCGGTGCTGCTGCTCGACGAGCCCACGACCTACCTGGACCTGCGCTACCAGGTCGAGATCCTCGACCTGATGCGTGACCTCGCCGACGACCACGGCGTGGCCGTCGGCGTCGTGCTGCACGACCTCAACCAGGCGGCCGCGGTCGCGGACCACGTGGTCCTGCTCCAGCGCGGCGTCGTCCGTGCCGCGGGCGACGCCGCCGACGTCCTGACCGCCGACGCCTTGAGCGAGACCTACGGCATCCGCATCGAGGTCACGCACGACCCGCTGACCGGCACGGTGCAGACCGCGCCCGTCGGGCGGCACACGACCCGCAGGCTCGTCGCCGTCCCCTGACGACCCGAGCCTCCCGTGCTGCCGCGCACCCCGGCGCGGCAGCCCACCGAGCCCCGCCTCCCGGCGCGGGCAGCACCCTCAAGGACACAGGACCCCCATGCGAACGACCCTCCGGACCGGCCTGCCCGCCGTCCTGCTCGTGACAGCGCTCACCCTCACCGCGTGCGGCACCACGGAGGAGGCCGACGCCGGCAGCGCGTCGAAGGCCCCCGCCTCCGACGCGGGCCCCGTCACCTTCACCGACGAGCGCGGAGAGCAGACGCTCGACGCCCCCGCGACCGAGGTCGTCTCGCTCGAGTGGGGCCTGACCGAGAACCTGCTGGCGCTCGGCGTGGACGTCGTGGGCCAGGCCGACGTCGAGGGCTACAACACGTGGGACACCTCGGTCGCGCTCGACGCGTCGACGCCCGACGTCGGGATGCGCGGAGAGCCCAGCCTCGACGCCATCTCCGCGCTCGAGCCCGAGCTCATCGCCGTCACCACGGACACGCCCGACAACGTGATCGACCAGCTCGCGGACATCGCGCCCGTCGTGACCCTGCGCGGCTCCGACGGCACCGACCCGATCGGGTACATGCGCCAGACCGTCGAGACCCTCGCGACCGCCACGGGCACCGAGGACAAGGGCACCGAGCTGCTCGAGGGCTTCGACGCCAAGGTCGTCGAGGGCAAGAAGGCCCTCGAGGAGGCCGGCGTCGCAGGCGCCTCGTACGTCATGGCCGACGGCTGGGTCAACAACGGCACAGTCTCGGTGCGCATGTACACGCCCGGCTCGTTCCTCGGCGCGATCGGCGCCGAGCTGGGCCTGGCGAACGCGTGGACCGGCGAGGGCGACCCCGACTACGGGCTCGCGCAGACCGACGTCGAGGGCCTGACCGCGCTGAGCGACGTCCAGTTCCTCTACGCCGCGAGCGACTCCGAGGCCGACCCGTTCGCCGAGGGCCTGGCGGGCAACGCGATCTGGGAGCAGCTCCCGTTCGTCGTGGCCGGTGACGTGCACCGCATCCCCGACGGCATCTGGATGTTCGGCGGGCCCGCGTCCGCGAGCACCTACGTCGACGCGCTCGTCGCGGCCCTGACCCAGTGAGCACGAGCGCCCCGGGGGGACTCTCGACGGCCCGGCACGAGGTCCCGGACGACACCACCGGACTCCTCGCCCCGCCGGTCCCGGCCGTCCCCCCGGGGCGCTCGCGCCTCCGGTTCCGTCTGACGGTCGCCTCGGCGTTCGTCGTCGGGATCCTCGCCGTCCTGGTGCTGGCCGCTGTCCACCTCACGCAGGGGACGGCCGACGTCGGGCTCGGCGACCTGCTGCGCCTCATGACCGGCGGCGACGCCGACGCCGACCGGACCGCTGCGGCCGTCCTGGTCGCCTCGCGCGTCCCGCGTCTGCTCGCAGGCCTCCTCGTGGGTGTCTCGCTCGGTGCGGCGGGCGCCGCGCTGCAGTCCGTGGCACGCAACCCGCTCGCCTCGCCCGACACGCTCGCGGTCAACGCGGGCGCCTACGTCGCGGTCGTGGGCGCGGCCGTGATCGGCGTGACCCTGCCGTTCTACCTCTCCGGGACGCTCGCGCTCGTCGGTGGGCTCGCGGCCTCGGGCCTCGTGCTCGTCCTGGCCCGTGGCGGCGCAGCCGGGCCGACCCGGCTCATCCTGGCGGGCTCGGCGATCACGCTCGCGCTGCACTCCCTGACGACCGTGCTGCTCGTGCTGTTCCAGCAGGAGACCATGGGGCTGTTCGCGTGGGGGAGCGGCTCGATCGTCCAGTCCGGCACGTCGCAGGTCGCGCTCGCGGCCCCGCTCGTGGTCGTCGGCCTCGGCGGCCTGATCCTCGTGGCCCACCGCCTGGACCTCCTGGCGCTCGGCGACGACACCGCGACGGTCCTCGGGATCGACGTGCGCGCGACGCGCGTCGTGACCATCCTGCTCGCGGTCCTGCTCTCGGCCACGGCCGTCACGGTCGCGGGCCCGGTCGGCTTCGTCGGCCTGTGCGCCCCCGTGGTCGTGCGCCTCGTGGCCCGCAAGGTCCCCGGGCTCAACCGGCACCGCGTGCTCATCCCGCTGGCGGGGATCGCGGGCGTGATCGTGGTCCTCGGCGCCGACGTCCTGCTGCGCCTCGTCCTGCCCGGTACGTACGGCGTGGCCGTCCCGACGGGCGTCATCACGACGGTGTTCGGGGCCGTGGTGCTCGTGTGGCTCGCGCGCCGGCTCAAGGACTCCGGTCCTGCCGCCGGGACCCGCGCCGCGCACGTCCGGCCGCGTGGCGCCCGCCGCGCCCTGGTCGTGGTGACCGTCCTCGTCGCGCTCCTCGTCGCGGTCACGGTCGCCGCGCTCCTGCTGGGCGACAGGCTGCTGCTCACGGGTGACGTCCTCAACTGGGCCGCCGACCGGGCGGGCAAGCAGGTGAGCTTCGTGCTCGACCAGCGCGTCCCGCGCGTTCTCGCCGCGATCCTCGCGGGGGCCGCGCTGGGCCTGGCCGGGACGGTCGTGCAGTCCGTGTGCCGCAACCCGTTGGCCGAGCCCGGCCTGCTCGGCGTGACGGCGGGCGCGGGGCTGGGCGCCGTCGGGGTCGTGCTGCTGGTTCCTGGCGTCGGCATCATGGGCATGTCCCTCGCCGCCGTCGTCGGTGCGCTCGGCACGTTCGCGATCGTGTACCGCCTCGCGTACCGGGGCGGCCTGAGCTCGGACCGGCTCGTGCTCATCGGCATCGGCATGAGCACGGGCGCCACGGCCCTGACGACGCTCGTGATCGTGGTCGTCGCGCCCTGGAACCTCAACGTCGCGCTCACCTGGCTGTCCGGGTCGACGTACGGGCGGACCTTCGACCACCTGGTCCCCGTCGTCCTCGCGCTGCTCGTGGTCGTGCCCGTCGCGGTGCTCCACCGGCGCGAGATGGACGTCCTGGCGCTCGACGAGGACACCCCGCGCGTCCTGGGCCTGCGCCTGGACCGCACGCGCCTGCTGCTCCTGGGGGCCAGCGCGGTCCTGACGGCCGCGGCGGTGTGCGCGGTCGGGGTCGTGGGCTTCGTGGGGCTCGTCGCCCCGCACGCGGCCCGCGCCCTCGTCGGTTCGCGCAACGGCCGGGTGATCCCGGTCGCGATGCTGCTCGGGGCCGTCCTCGTGAGCGTCGCGGACACCGTGGGGCGGACGGTCATCGCGCCCGCCCAGATCCCGGCGGGCCTGACGACCGCGCTCATCGGGGCGCCCTACTTCGTGTGGCTCCTGTGGCGCAGCCGCGGCCGCGAGGCGTGATCCGTCGGAGTGATCCCGACCACACGTTCGGCTTCGGGGGTTCACCCGGCCCCGATGTTTGGTTAGGCTCGCCTACGTGACCCAGACCAGTGTCGTGACCGAGCAGGAGATCTCCCCGTTCCGCATGTTCGACGTGCAGGTGCGACGGGTCGAGAAGCTCTCGCCGAGCTTCCTGCGCGTGACCTTCACGGGACACGACCTCCACGAGTTCGCCGACAACGGGCTCGACCAGCGCATCAAGCTCGTCTTCCCCGCGCCCGACGGCGGTTACGAGCACCTCGTCCGCACGGGCGAGTGGTACTCCGCGTGGCGCGCGCAGCCCGAGGAGCGTCGCAACCCGCTGCGTACCTACACGGTGCGGGCCGTGCGCCCGGAGGCCTTCGAGGTCGACATCGACCTCGTCCTGCACGGCGACGCGGGTCCCGCGTCCCGCTGGGCGCTCGCCGCGCGCCCCGGCAGCGAGATCGTGCTGCTCGGCCCCAACGGCCTGTGGACGGGTGCGCACGGCGGCGTCGAGTTCTCCCGACCCGTCCGCAGCCACGCGCTGCTCCTCGCGGGCGACGAGACCGCGGTCCCCGCGATCGCCTCGATCCTGGAGTCCCTGCCCGCCGACGAGGTCGGTGATGTCTTCCTGGAGGTCCCGTACGAGGGCGACGTCCTGCCCGTCACGGCCCCCGCGGGCGTCAACGTCACGTGGCTGGCCCGCGAGGGGCGCGCGCACGGCGACCTGCTGGTCCCCGCGGTCCGCGAGGCCGCCGACCGCCTGCTCGAGCGCAACGTCTGCGGTGCGACGCACTCGCTCACGTGCGCGGCCCGCGGGCTCGTCCAGCACTCGGGCGGGGCCGCCAAGGCGGCCGAGCTCGAGGACGTCGACATCGACACGGACATCCTCTGGGAGGTCCCCGTCGACGACGACGGCACGCCCCTGGTCGCGTGCGCCGAGCTCTACGCGTGGCTCGCAGGGGAGGCCTCGGTCATCAAGACCCTGCGCCGCTACCTCGTGTCGGAGCGCGGCGTCGACCGCCGCTCGGTCGCGTTCATGGGCTACTGGCGCGAGGGCCGCGCCGAGGGCTGACGGCCGCGAGGGCCACGCCGAGGGCTGACGGCCCCTCGCTCTCATCCCACCGGCACGCCCAGCCCCTCGACCAGCTCGACCCCGGGCAGCCGCGCGAGCAGCGCGCCCGGCAGCAGCAGCTTCGACCGGCGCAGCCCGCTCCCGATGAGCGCGGGCTCGCCGTCGGTCGCCACGCGCGCGTCGAGCAGCACGCGCCACCCGTCCGGGAGCCCGACCGGGGTGATCCCGCCGTACTCCATGCCGGACTCGGCGACGGCGCGGTCCGTGGGCAGGAACGAGGCCTTGCGCACGTCGAGCAGCGACCGCACGCGTGAGTTCACGTCGGCACGGGTCGTGGCGCGCACGACGGCCGCCGCGATCCGTTCGTCGCCCCCGCGCCGTCCGGCGACCAGGACGCAGTTCGCCGAGGCGACCGGCGGCAGGTCGTGCGCCGCGTTGAGGGTCGCGGTGTCCGCGAGGTCGGGGTCGATCTCGACGACCGCGACCTGCTCGGCCACCCGCGGGTCCTGCGCGGCCCAGCGGGCGAGGGCCTGTGCGACGGGCGGCGCGAGCAGGTCGAGCCTGTCCGTGGCCGGGACCCAGGCGAGGTCGCCCAGGGTCGGGAGCGTCGCCGGCCCGTTCGTGCCCTGGCTCATGCGGTGACCAGGATCTGGTAGGTCGGCGTGATGGTCGCGCGCGCGATCGTGTGGAACAGCGCGGCGATCGCGACGGCCGTCGGTGGCGTCGAGGGGGTCACGTCCAGCCTCTCGACGTCGAGCGCGTGCACCGCGAAGACGTACCGGTGCGGCCGGTCGCCGGGCGGAGGTGCGGCGCCCAGGTATCCGGGGCCTCCGCCGTCGTGCCGGGTCTGGAACGTGCCCTGCGGGAGGTAGCCGCCGCCGGGGGAGCCCGCCCCCTGCGAGAGGGTCACCGTGGCGACCGGGAGGTTGACCACGGTCCAGTGCCAGTACCCCGCCGGGGTCGGTGCGTCGGGGTCGAAGCAGTTGACCAGGAACGAGCGCGTGGCCGCGGGGAAGTGGTTCCAGGCGAGCTCGGGCGAGCGGTTGTCGCCCTCGGCCGCGTGGGTGCGCGCCATGGGCGCACCCTGCACGACGTCGTCGCTCGTCACCGTGAAGAGCGGCACCGGGGGCAGCAGCGAGTAGGGGTCGGGAGCGAGCGGACGGTCGGCGAGGTTCATCGGTCCATCGTGCCCGGTGACGTAGGTGGTGGCCAGGGGTGACGAGGACGGGTGCGTCGATCCGGGTGAGATGCGGGAAGGTGGCCCGCTCTGCTGGTGAGCGGCTGCCGGGCGGCTGCGTGCCCGGTCGCCCGAGGTTTCAGGGGCGGGTCGAGGGTTCACGTGCCGCTCCGGCGACGGGCCCGAGGCCCGGGATCGTTGATATCTCACGCTTCCTGGCCCGGGCCTGAGGTGTCGGTCGAGACTTCCGAAATGCCTGCATCCTGGGTTGAACGTTGCGTGACGACGAAACCCTCAACCTCGGATCGACCCTTGGTGACGACCGGGTGAGGCGAGTTGACACCCCCTCGGGGAGCGCGTGTACTGGAAGTGTTCGAACATCTGTTCGAACGTCTTCGAGCGTGCAGGAGGTGTCATGACCCTGGTCGACGACACCCTCCGGGAGGCCCTGGACGGCCCCGCGACTGCCGTCACCACCACCGCCGCACGGGCGGCGATCGACCTCGCCGACCCGCTCGCGCCCGCCGGGTCCACGCATGCCCAGCGGGCGCTCCTGGCCCGGTCGGTGCTGCGCCGCGCGGAGCTCTCGGCCCGGCGCGCACCGGGGAGCACGGGGGAGGAGAAGCTCCTCCCCGTCCCTGACGAGCTGGCCGACCTGCTCCCGTTCGGCGGGCTCCAGCGCGGCACCGCCGTGGTGGTCGACGGCTCGACCTCGCTCCTGCTCGCGCTGCTCTCCGAGGCCTCGCGCACGGGGGCCTGGACCGCGATGGTCGGCTTCCCACGCCTCGGCGTCCTCGCGGCCGCCGAGGCAGGGATCGACCTCGCCCGTGTCGCCCTGGTCCCGTCCCCGGGCCCCGACGCCGCCGCGGCCGTCGCGGCCCTGCTCGACGGGATCGACGTCGTCGTGGTCGGGCCGCAGGCTGCGCTGACCGACGCCGACCGCCGTCGCCTGACCTCCCGGGCCCGCGAGCGCGGGAACCTCCTCGTCGCGGCGCAGCCCTGGACCGGGGCGCACGTGGTCCTCACGGTCCGCGAGGGCACGTGGTCCGGTACGGACCACGGCGCCGGGCACCTGCGCAGGCGCCGGCTCACGGTCCAGCGCAGCGGGCGGGCCGGCGCCTCCCGGGGCATCGAGCGCCAGGTCGACCTGCCGCTGCGCGGGGGTGCCGTGAAGAACCCGCGGCAGGTCGAGAAGACCCCGCCCGGCCTCCGGCTCGTCGGATGAGCGCCGAGAGCACCGCCACCCGCACCGCGGTCCTGTGGGTGCCGGACTGGCCGGTCGTCGCCGCGATGAGCGCGGCCCAGGTCCCCGCGCACGTGCCCGCGGCCACGCACGACGGGCGCCGCGTCCTCGCGGTCTCGGCCACCGCGCGGGCGCAGGGGGTGCGCCGGGGGATGCGACGCCGTCGGGCGCAGGAGTGCTGCCCCGATCTCGCGCTGCTCGACGCCGACGACGCGCGCGACGCGCGCGAGTTCGAGCCCGTCGCGCTCGCTGCCGAGACCGTGGTCGCGGGCATCGAGGTCGCGCGCCCGGGCCTGTTGCTCCTGCCCTCGGGCGGCCCCGCGCGCTACCACGGCACCGAGGAGCGCCTCGCGCAGGTGCTCGTCGAACGGGTCGCGGCGGACACGGGCCACGAGAGCCAGGTCGGCGTCGCCGACGGGATACTGGCCGCGGTGCTGGGTGCGCGGGCCTCGCTCGTCGTGCCCGCAGGGACCTCCCGGGCCTACCTGGCCCCGCGCCCGCTGGGCGAGCTCGCGCACGTCGTGGTGGGCGACGCCCAGCCCGTCGCGCAGCTCGTCGATCTCCTGGGCCGCCTCGGCGTGCGGACCTTCGCGGACCTCGCGGCGCTGCCCGCCGCGAGCGTCCTGTCCCGCTTCGGCGACCTGGGGGCCTGGGCGCAGCGCCTCGCGCAGGGCGAGGACCTGCGCCCGCCCGCGAGGCGCCGCATCGAGGCGGACGTCGCCGTCGAGTGCGAGCTCGACCCGCCCGCCGAGCGGGTCGACGTCGCGACCTTCGCGGCCCGCCGCCTCGCCGAGGACCTGCACGCCCAGCTCGTCGAGCGGTCCTCGTCGTGCGGGCGGCTGCGCATCACGGCCCGCACCGAGGACGGGCGCGAGCTCGAACGGACCTGGCGCTGCGACGACGGAGCCATGGGCGGGCTCACCGCGGCCCGCATCACCGACCGCGTGCGCTGGCAGCTCGAGGGGTGGCTCACGGCGTCGCGCGTCGCACTGGGACAGCGGCAGGGCCGGGGGGCGCGCCGGGACGACCATGCTCAGGCCGGCCGCGAGGACCTGCCGGACCTGCCCGAGGACCGGCCCTCGCCGCTCGTGCGGCTCGCGATCACCGCGGAGGAGGTCGTGGCCGCGGGCGTCGAGCAGCCGCGGCTGTGGGGCGCGTCGAGCGGTGAGGACGCGCGCGCCCAGCGTGCCCTGGGGCGTGTCCAGGGCCTCCTGGGCGGGGACGGCGTCCTGAGCGTCGTCACGCAGGGCGGGCGCGACGTCCACGACCAGGTCCACCTCGCGCCCTGGGGGGAGGCGGCCCCCGCGCCGCGGCGTGCGGACCTGCCGTGGCCGGGGCGCCTGCCCGAGCCTGCGCCCGCCCTCGTCCTGGACGTCCCGGAGGACGTCACCGTCCTGGACGACGCCGGAGCGCCCGTCCGCGTCGACGTGCGCCTCGTGATGAGCGCACCGCCCGCGACCGTGCGGTGGCTCGCGCCACGCGCCAGGGCGAGCAGGCGGGTGCTCGGCTGGGCCGGGCCGTGGCCGCTCGCCGAACGCTGGTGGAGCGAGACGCCGCGCCGTCGGGCATACCTCCAGGTGCTGCTCGACGACGGGCGCGGCGTGCTGCTCGCGAGCGCCCAGGGACGCTGGACCGTGGAGGCCGTCTATGACTAGGGCCGCCCCGCCGGGAGCCGGGGCACGCAGGACGCCCCGCTACGCCGAGCTGCACGCGCACTCGGCGTTCAGCTTCCTCGACGGCGCGAGCCACCCCGAGGAGCTCGCGGCCGAGGCCGCGCACCTGGGACTGTCCGCGCTCGCCGTGACGGACCACGACGGCCTGTACGGGGTCGTGCGCTTCGCGACCGCCGCGCGCGCGGTGTCCCTGCCGACGGTGTTCGGCGCCGAGCTGCACCTGCCCGTCACGCCCGCCCCCGGCGCCGCCCCCGTCCTGGACGCGCCCACGGGCGTGCCCGACCCGCGTGCGTCCCACCTGCTCGTCCTGGCCCGCGGCCCGGACGGGTACCGCAACCTGTCGAGCGCGATCGCGACCGCGCACCTCGCGACGGGCACCAAGGGGGCGGCCGACTACCGGCTCGAACGGCTCGGCGAGCAGTCGGGCGGCCAGTGGCTCGTCCTCACGGGCTGCCGCAAGGGGGCCGTGCGCTCCGCGCTGCTCACCGAGGGGCCGCGCGCCGCCCGGCGCGAGCTCGACCGGCTCGTGCAGGTCTTCGGCGCCGACAACGTGGCCGTGGAGATCACCGACGCGGGCGACCCCCGCGACAGCGACCTGTGCGACGCGCTCGCCGAGCTCGCCGCGGGCGCGCACCTGCCGCTCGTCGCGACCGGCAACGTGCACTACGCGCGCCCCCGCGACGCCGCCCTCGCGGGGGCGCTCGCGGCCGTCCGTGCGCGCTCGTCGCTCGACGACATGGACGGCTGGCTGCCCGGTGCCCCCACCGCGCACCTGCGCTCGGCCGCCGAGATGCTCGACCGGCACCGCCGCCACCCGCAGGCCGTGGCGACCGCGGCGGAGCTGGGCGCCGAGTGCCAGTTCGACCTGCGCCTCGTGGCCCCCGAGCTGCCGCCGTACCCGGTGCCCGCGGGGCACGACGAGAGGTCGTGGCTGCGCGTGCTCGTGGAGCGCGGGGGCGCCGACCGCTACGGTCCCCGGGGGGCCGAGCGCGAGCCCGGGGCGTGGCGGCAGATCGACCACGAGCTCGCGATCATCGAGCAGCTCGGCTTCCCCGGGTACTTCCTCATCGTGTACGACCTCGTCGAGTTCTGCCGCGCCCGCGGCATCCTCGCGCAGGGGCGCGGCTCGGCCGCGAACTCGGCCGTCTGCTACGCGCTGGGCATCACGGCCGTGGACGCCGTCAAGCACGGTCTGCTGTTCGAGCGCTTCCTCGCGCCCGAGCGCGACGGTCCCCCGGACATCGACGTCGACATCGAGTCGGTGCGCCGCGAGGAGGTCATCCAGTACGTGTACGAGCGGTTCGGGCGCACGCACGCGGCGCAGGTCGCCAACGTCATCTCCTACCGGCCGAGGTCCGCGGTGCGCGACGCCGCGCGGGCTCTCGGGCACGACGTCGGGCAGCAGGACGCGTGGAGCAAGTCGATCGAGCGCTGGGGGTCGCTGCGCGGGCCCGACCCGTCGTCGCCCGCGGCGGACCGGGCCGTCCGCGACCGGGCGATCGCCGCGCGCGGAGCGCACGGGTCGGCCCCAGGGGCTGCCGGGCCCGCGGTCGTGACCCGCACCGCGGCCAAGGACGCCCGCACGGCCGAGCTCTGGGGGACCGGTGAACCCCGGCAGCGCGCACAGAGGCGCCGTCCCGACCGCCCGCACACGGGGCACGCCGACTGGACCCCGGACCTGTCGGGTCGCGTCGTCGACCCGCTGGCCCACGACGACAGCGACCGGCGGGACGACCCCACGCTGCGCTCCGACGACCCGCACGACGTGGTGCCCGCGCACCGCCCGCCGTCGGCCGCCGAGGAGGGCGAGATCCCGGGCCCGGTGCTCGAGCTGGCCGAGCGCCTCCTGAGACTCCCGAGGCACCTCGGCATCCACTCGGGCGGCATGGTCATGTGCGACCGCCCGGTGATCGAGGTGTGCCCGGTCGAGTGGGCGCGCATGGAGGGGCGCACGGTCCTGCAGTGGGACAAGGAGGACTGCGCGGACGCGGGGCTCGTGAAGTTCGACCTGCTGGGCCTGGGGATGCTCACGGCGATCCGGGTCGCTTTCGAGCTGATCGCCGCGCACGAGGGGCTCGCCCTCGAGCTGCACTCGCTGCCCGACGACGACCCAGCGGTGTACGACCTGCTGTGCGCGGCGGACACGGTCGGGGTGTTCCAGGTCGAGTCGCGCGCCCAGATGGCGACGCTGCCGCGCCTGCAGCCGCGCACGTTCTACGACATCGTGATCGAGGTCGCGCTCATCCGTCCCGGTCCCATCCAGGGCGGCTCGGTGCACCCGTACATCAACCGTGCGCGCGGCCGGGAGGAGGTCACGTTCCTGCACCCGCTGCTCGAGAAGTCGCTCGCGAAGACGCTGGGCGTGCCGCTGTTCCAGGAGCAGCTCATGCAGATGGCGATCGACGTCGCGGGCTTCAGCGCGGCCGAGGCGGACCAGCTGCGCCGCGCGATGGGCTCCAAGCGGTCGGTCGAGCGCATGGAGGCGCTGCACGGGCGGCTCCTGGACGGCATGGCGAGGAACGGGGTCGCCCCGGACGTCGCCGAGCAGATCTTCGACAAGCTCAAGGCGTTCGCGGACTTCGGGTTCCCCGAGTCGCACGCCTACTCGTTCGCGTACCTGGTGTACGCGAGCGCGTGGCTCAAGGTGCACCACCCGGCCGCGTTCTACGCGGGCCTGCTCGCGGCGCAGCCCATGGGGTTCTACTCGCCGCAGTCGCTCGTCGCGGACGCGCGCCGTCACGGGGTCACGGCCCTGCGCCCGGACGTCAACGCGTCGGGCGTCAAGGCGGGGGTCGAGCGGCTGCCCCGCGCGTCGGCGAGCCGGGCGGCGAAGGAGGGGGCGCCGTCGGGCAGGGACGTGCGGCCGGGCCCCGCCGCGCCCCATCGCGGTCCTGTCACCCCGCGTGCTCCCGCCCCGCCCGACGGCGCCCCGCACCCCGACCTGTCCCTCGCGGTGCGCATGGGGCTGGGCAGCGTGCGCGGGGTGGGGGACCCGGTCGCGGAGGCGATCGTCGCGGCGCGCGCGGCCGGTCCGTTCACGGACCTGCGCGACCTGGTGCGACGCGTCGACCTGACCACGGCCCAGCTCGAGGCGCTCGCGACGGGCGGCGCCCTCGAGTCCTTGGGCGTGGCCCGGCGCGAGGCGCTGTGGGCCGCGGGGGCGCTCGCCCAGGAGAGCCCGGACACGCTGCCCGGCGTCTCGGTCGGGGTCGAGGCGCCGACGCTGCCGGGCATGAGCGAGGTCGAGACCGCGGTCGCGGACGTGTGGGCCACGGGCGTCTCGACCGACTCCTACCCGACCCAGTACGTGCGCCCCGGGCTGCGCCGGGCAGGGGTCATCACGGTCGCCGAGGCGGTCGTGCACGAGGCCGGCCGGCGGGTCGCGGTCGGGGGAGTCGTGACCCACCGCCAGCGCCCCGGGACCGCCGGAGGTGTGACGTTCTTGTCGATCGAGGACGAGACGGGGCTCCTCAACGTCATCTGCACGCCCGGCCTGTGGCAGCGGTTCCGGCGGGTCGCGCGGTCCTCGCCCGCGCTCGTGGTGCGGGGCCGTCTCGAACGGGCCGACGGCGCCACGAACCTCCTCGCGGAGCACCTCGCGCCGTTGTCGCTGCAGGTCGCGTCGCGGTCGCGAGACTTCCAGTAGGGCTCGGCTGGCATACTCGGGCCCATGACCGGACCTGCACGCGCCCGCCGTCGATCGATGCCCGTGCTCGTTGCCGGGGGCGTCGCAGCCGCCTTCGTCCTGCTGACCGGTTGCGAGGCGGACCCGGTCACGCCCGACGATCTCCTGGAGGCGCAGAGCAGGCTGACGTCGGGCGTCTCGTTCGTGTCCTCGAGCGGCCGCTCGGCGATCGACCTGACGGTCGAGCCCGGTGCGCTCGCGGACGGGGCGGACGTGCCGAACGCCGCGCCGCTCACCGTCGCGGTCACGTGCGAGGGCGACGGCGACGCGCACGTGGCGTTCGACGGGGCGGACCTCGGGACGGTCTCGTGCGGGTTCCGCCCCGGGGACACGGGGTACGTCGCACTGACGACCGCCGACGAGGTGGACCTCGGCCTCGGCCATGCCGTCACCGTCGAGGCGGGCACGGGGGCTGCCGTCGCGGTGTCGGTGCTCGTCGCGCAGGCGGGCTGACCCGGATCCCTTCGCCGTGCACCGCGCCCGCGTACGACGGGCAGCGCAAGGCTCACGGTGCTGTGCGGGTGCGGCCCGTCGAGATGCGGCCAACTGGGGGCGTTCTGCCCGAGGAACCCCAGATGGCCGCATCTCGACCGGTCGCGATCTACCCCTGCTTGGCCCCGATCTCCAGGGCCCGGCCGTGGATGCCGCCCAGGACGTCTGCCCCGGCGAAGCCCTCCCAGGTCGAGGCGGACACCTCGAGCGAGACCGCGAGCCCGAGCACGTAGTCCACACCCCAGCTCTCGTCGACCACCTCGAAGCGCCACGGGCGCGGGCGAGGGCCCGGCCACGGCGGAAGCTTGGGGCGGCGCGGGGGAGTCGGGCACCAGTCGTCGACGTCGATGTCGAACCCGACGTGCAGGTGGTGCGCGGTGAACGCGAGCTGGACGAGCGCGGCGCCCGCGTGGAACCCGGTCCGCATCCCGTCCGGCGGTCCGGGCGGCAGCGGCTGCGGGTTGAGGAAGACCTCGGCCCCTCGGGAACCGGTGAAGGGGCCGTACGGGTTGCCCAGCAGGTCGAAGATCGCTGGGTGCCGTCGGCCGATGAGTGTCAGCGCGCTGGTCGTGAGTGCCATGGTGCCCCCTCCTTCGGTGGGCGGGCGCGGATGCACCCGCTACCTGGAAGGAGACCGCCCGGACCGACGGTGATGCACCGCGAGGCGGTCAGACGAGCGGCTTGCGCATGCTGAAGTTGGTCAGCGACACGCCCCGGAGCACGGGGTGGCGTTCCTCGACCACGACGAACCCGTGCTTCTCGAAGAAGGGGCGGGCCGTGAGGCTCGCGTACGTGGTGAGCTCGACGGCGCCACGGCCGCGGGCGGCGCGTGTCACGTGGTCGAGCAGTGCCGAGGCGACGCCGCGTCGGGTCACCGCGGGATCGACGAACATCATGTCGACGTATCCGCGCTCGTCGACGTCGCTGAACCCGAGGACCTCGTCGCCCTCGACCGCGACGACCGTGCCGGCCTGCAGGCGCTTGACCGCCCAGACGTCGAGCGGGATGTCGTCCGACCCCCAGGCCGCGATCTGCTCGGGCGAGTAGTCCTTGCTCGCCGTGACCCGCACGGCTCGCAGGAACACGCGGAGCGTCGCTTCCGCGTCGGACTCGTCGTAGGCACGCAGGATCATGGCGTCGAGCCTAGTCCGGGACGGGTGAGGCCCCGTGACGGGGCTCGTCGTCCGGGAGGTGGGGCAGCGGACGGCGCGGCCCGCAGACGGCCGCGACCGCGCGGCGGGCGTGCTCGCGCGCCTGCTCAACGGTCGGAGCGGGAGCCAGGCCGAGCAGGCGTCGCCGGTGCGCCTCGCCGAGGAGGAGCGTGTACAGGGCCTCGGCGAGTGAGCGGGTGGCATCGTCGACCGGGTCGCTCGGGGCGGTGCCGAGGTGCACGGCGAGGTGGTGGGCGAGCGCCTCGGTCGAGCTCGCGGGCCCGTGGGTGTAGAACGCCGCGGCCAGGTCGGGGAACTGCGGCGCCTCCGCGATGACGAGCCGGTGCAGTGTGACCGCCTGGTCGCCGTGCAGGGTGTGGACGATCCGGGTGGCGAGCGACTCGAGGTCCTCCCCGGTGATCGTGTGCTCGTGCGCGTGCTGGCTCTCGACCGCGGCGACGAAGAGCCCGGCCTTGTCCGTGAAGTGCTGGTAGATCGTGCGCTTGGTCACGCCCGCCTCGCTCGCGACGGCCTCGATCGTGGTCGCGCCGTACCCGCGCGCGCCGAAGATCCGGATCGCGACGTCGAGCAGCCCGGCCCGGCGAGCCGCCCGCTCTGCCGTGCGTGGCCGCCCGGGGCGTCGCGCCGCCGTCGGGCCCGCCGACTCGTCCGCTGTCGTCGTCATGCATTAATGATACGGTCGCGTTTCATTTCCTGCGAACGAGGAGATCACCGGTGGGTGGACACAGAGTGCTGCACGTGGCCTTCAGCGACGACTGGGAGGCCTGCGAGCGCTTCGGCGAGTACGACGTCGCCACGCGCAACACGTTGTACGAGGTCGAGGGGTTCGTCCATGCGACGACCCTGGCCGGGTTGCCGTCGGTGCTCGACGGCCGCTACGCCGACGCCTCGATCCCGCTCGTCCTCGCCGTGATCGACGAGGACTCCCTCGCGGACGAGGGCATCGAGGTCGCCTGGGAGCCGCAGGACGGAGCCCCCGGTGGCCTGGCCCCTCGGATACTGGGCGCGTTCCCCATGGACGGGCGGACGGTCGCGGCGGTCGTCGAGCTCGACCGCGTGGACGACCGGTGGGTGGTCCCGGACCTGTCGGGGCTCTCGGTCCGCCCCTGACCGTGCCGACCGTGCCGACCGTGCCGACCGCGGTACCCGCACCGGTCCTAGGGATCCAGGTGGCGCCTCACGTCCCCGTGTCGAGGGTTGGCGGCCGGCCCCTCACGCCAACGGGTCGACGGGCACGACGACGCAGATCTGGAACGTCTCGCGCCCGCGCCGCAGCAGGTAGCGGAAGCTCTCGGTGTCGGCCTCGGCCGCGTACTCGTCGCGGTAGCTCCAGCGCACGTCGGCCCACACGAGGCCCGCGCTCGTGGTCCCGAGCGACCGGATCTGCGCGACCGCCCCGACGAGCCCGCGCTCGCGGTAGCTCTCGGCCGCCCCCCGGAAGGACTCGCGCACGGTGTCGGGTTCGCTGATGAGCACCGAGGCCTCGTCGGTCACGACGAGCGCGGGGAACGCGTACGTCTCGGCGATCGTGTCGAGGTCACCGGCCGCGAGCGCCACGCCGTAGGAGTTGAGGAACCTCTGGACGTCGTCGTGGTCGTAGGCGGTCGCGTCGGGGGTCGGGGTGGTCATCCGTTCACGCTAGGCCGGGTGCGCCGAGCCCGCACGAGATGCTGCCTCGGCCGCTGCCTGGACCGCGTCCAGGAGCGCGACCGGGCCCACGAGCTGGGCCCGCGTGTCGGGTGCGGTGGTCCCGGCCACCTGGGCGAGGAAGTGCGCGAGCACGGGTTCGAGGTAGTCCTGCCCGACGCCCAGGTCGCCCTCGACGCTGCCGCCGGTGGTGGTCACGGCCGCGTGGAACGGCTGGGTGGGGTGCAGGTGGGGGTCCACGCACCGCAGGCGCACGACGACGTCGCGCCCGCCCGTCCTGGCGGTCACGGTCGCGGTCAGGACGTCGTCCTCGTGCTCGACGGCGGGTTCCCCCCACGTGAGGTCGGCGTCGCCTCCGAGGAGCGAGCGGGCGGCCTCGACCAGGTGGATGCCGAGGAAGTGCAGGCCGTCGTGGGGCGAGCCCGGGTCGGCGGGGCCGGCCACGGTCAGCGTCGTGATCTCGCCGTGCGCGAGGGCAGCGGCGCGCAGCCGTGCGACGTCGGGCACGAAGCGCAGCGCCGAGCACGAGGACAGCACGGACCCGCTCGTGCGGGCCGCGGTCACGAGGTCCTCGGCGTCGGCGACCGATGCGGTGAACGGCTTGTCGACCAGCACCGGCAGCCCGGCCCGGACGAAGGGCAGGGCCGCCGCGTGGTGGAGGCGGCCCGCGCGGTGGGCGACGACGACCGCGTCGACGGACGCGACGTCGTCGGGCCCGCCTGCCCGGACCGGGACGCCCGCCGCCTCGCTCCGCTCGGCGAGCTCCGCGACGCGGCCCGGGGCGCCGTCCGCGAGGACCGTGACCCGCGCGCCCGGGAAGCGCTGCTCGACGTTCAGCAGGCGCACGTGCTGGTCGGCGTGCGAGGAGTCGAGCCCGACGAGCGCGAGGCGGAGGGTCCGGGTCATCCGGTCATTCTTCCTGACCGCAAGGGCTCACCACGCCTGGGCGATGAGCTCGGCGAACAGCTCGCCCTCGTCGACGTCGAGCCCCCGGGAGCGGAACCACGCGCACATGGTCCGGCAGTCGCGCATCAGGAGGTCGGTGCCGTGGGGGTTCGCGACGAGGTCGAGGACCTGCGGCAGGTCGATGATCACGATGCGCCCGCCCTGGGCCAGCACGTTGTAGGGCGACAGGTCGCCGTGCGCGTACCCGTGCGCGGCCAGGACGCCCATGGCGTGCCGGAGCTGGTCCCAGTACGCCTCGAGCGTGCCGGCGTCCGGTCGCACGCGGGCCAGGCGAGGGGCCGCGACGCGGCTCGCGGGCGACCCGTCGCTCTCGCCGCTGCTCGCGTGCTCCCCGACGAACTCCATGAGGATCTCGGTCCCGTCGATCTGGACCGGGTACGGGACGGGAGCCCCGGCGGACCACAGCATGGTCAGCGCCGCGAACTCGGCGTTGGCCCACTGCGCGGCCGCCGCCTCGCGCCCGTACGAGGACTTGCGCTCGATCGCGCGCCGGTCGCGAGAGCGCCGGACCTGGCGCCCCTCGACGTACGCCGAGTCGCGGTGGAAGGCGCGATGCTCGGAGCTGCGGTAGCGCTTGGCGGCGAGCAGCGAGAACTGACCGGGGTCGTCGGGCACGGCGCGCTCGATCAGGAAGACGTCAGCCTCCTTGCCCGTCTTGAGGACGCCGAGGTCGGTGTCGATCGCGGCGTCGGCCGTCACGACCCAGCCGGGTCGGGGCTCGGGGCCGCGCATGCCCTTCTCGACGCTGGACCACGTGGACCAGCGCTGGTCGGGGCGGAGGTCCGGGTCGAGGTCGTACGGGTCGAGGCCCGAGGTGAAGGTGTCGGGTGCGCCGGTGAAGCGGGGGAGTGCGGGAAGGTCGATGTGCTCGTGCACGGGTGGGGCTCCTCGGGTGAGGTGAGGAGCCGGCGTCAGCGGCCGGGGCTCCTCGGGAAGGTGGAGGCGTGGGGAACGACGACGACGGTCATCACGACACCTCTCCTTCTCGCAACCCCTGGCTGCGCGCTCGCGCCGGACCCTCTCCGGCGGACGTGCCCACCCTCGCACCCGGCGGAGGGGGCGGGCAACGGAATTAACGACCCTCGCGGGGACCCGCCCTCGACGAACCGCGAGGGAGCGGGCGTCAGCCCCCGAACGAGGACACGAGCAGCGTGTACGTGCCGCTCGTGTCGAGACCCATCTGGGTCAGCAGCGACCACACGACGCCCGCGACGGCGTACGCGGTGACGGGGATCAGGAACAGCCACTCGCGCACGGAACCGGCGTTGCCCAGGACGGGCAGCGCGAAGTTGCCGCCCGGACGCCAGATGTCGTTGAGCACGTTGGTCCTGCGGACCCAGCGAGGCGCCTTGAACGTGATCGGCCACAGCAGAGGGCACCCGCCCGTGGTCATGACGTCGCCGATGATGTGGACCGTGACGCCGAGCCCGACCGCGACGGGGAGCCAGTTCCACTCCTCGGGGGCCAGGAGCGCGACGAGCACCGCGATCGTGATCGACCCGATCCACGGACCGAGCTTGCCGCCGCGCGTGAGCTTGAGGGCCTTGAGGGCGAACGCGACGAGCAGGATCGCGACGACGCCCGCCCCGACCGCGACGGTCCCGAACGTGTCCGACTCGTAGGTCACGAGGCCCGCGAGCCACGCGAGCGCGGTGAAGACCACGATCCCGAGGATCGAGTGCGTCCCTCGGCGGTGCCCGCCGGAGATGGTCTCGACGAGGTTCGCGACGCCCTCGGACACGGGCGGCAGCGAGTGCGCGATGGTGCCCGAGTGGTGGTCGGCGTCGGGCAGCAGGGCCGCCCCGGCGCACACGATCGCGCCCGTGATGACGCCCACGTCCGAGACGGGGTAGATGCCGAGCGTGTACGGGGCGGTCGAGGTGACCGCCACCCATGCGGCTGCGCCGCAGGCGGCGTGGTGGCCACCCATCATGATGCGTTCGTCCCGTCGGTCGTGTTCGTCCAGCAAGCGTGGTTCGCGCGGTCTGTCCCCGGCGCGACAGCACACCCTACCCGCCTGGCACCGACACCCGACCTCACGTCTTGTCGGACCCCGGCGTCTACAGTGCATGGGACACCACGACGAGCAGGCGACGACCAGGACGGGAGGCACGGCCGTGTCGGATCTGCTGGACCGGCCCGAGGAGCCGGGGACCCCCGAGTCACCGGCACAGGCCGAGAGGACGGTGCGGCACGCGGTCTTCGACTCGCCCGTGGGCGAGCTCACCGCGGTCGGCACGGCCGACGGCCTCCGTGCGCTGTACTTCGACGCCCACAGGCGCCGCCCCACGGGCGAGACCTTCGGCGAGCGCGACGACGACGCCTTCGAGGAGGTCCGCGTCCAGGTCGGCGAGTACTTCGCGGGGACGCGGCGCGACTTCGACCTGGACCTTGCCCCGGTCGGGGACGGCTTCCAGAAGAAGGTCTGGGCGTTGCTCGCCCAGATCCCGTACGGCGAGACGCGATCCTACGGCGACCTCGCGCTCGCGCTCGGCGACCGGAACCTGGCCCGTGCGGTCGGTGCGGCCAACGGCCAGAACCCGCTGAGCATCGTCGTGCCCTGCCACCGCGTCGTCGGGGCCGACGGCTCCCTGACGGGGTACGCGGGCGGGCTCGAGCGCAAGCGGTTCCTCCTGGCCCTCGAGGAGTCCGACGAGACGCGCGCGAGCAGGCTCTTCTGATGGTCGCCCTCGTGCGGCGGGGACCTCACGTTCCGCGCGTCCGGGCCGTCTACCCGACGTGAAGCCCTTCGAACGCGTCGTCGCCGAGCACGGCGCCACGGTCCTGCGGGTGTGCCGCGCGGTCCTCGGCCCCGTGGACGCCGAGGACGCGTGGTCCGAGACCTTCCTGTCGGCCCTCAAGGCGTACCCGCGCCTCGACGAGGGGGCCAACGTGGAGGCCTGGCTCGTGACGATCGCGCACCGCAAGGCGATCGACGTCACCCGCGTCCGTGCCCGCGCCCCGCTCGCGGTGCCCGACGTCGCCGGGCTCACCCACGAGCCCAGCCGCGACGGTCTCCCCGATCAGGGCGTCGAGCAGCGCGACGACGACCTGTGGCAGGCGCTCGCCGCCCTGCCGCCCAAGCAGCGCCAGGCCGTGGCCTACCACCACGTCGCGGGGCTGCCCTACCAGGAGGTCGCCGCGATCCTCGGCGGCAGCACCGAGGCCGCGCGCCGCGCCGCCTCGGACGGCATGGCGACGCTGCGGCGCACCTACCCGCCGGCCGGCCCCTCCGCCGTGCGCGCCCACTCCTCCGCTCGCGCCTCGAAAGGAAGTGCCTCATGAGCGACACCTCGTTCGACGACGTCGCCTTCCTCGCGCCCCTCGGTACCACCCACGACACCCAGGCGACGCTCTCGCGGCTGCACGACCGCCTCGCGGCCGGCGCGGCGTCGTCGGGCCTGCTCGACGTCGCCTACCGCACCCTCGAGACCCCCGTGGGCATGCTGCTGCTCGCCGCGACCGACACGGGCGTCGTGCGCATCGCGTTCGACGTCGAGGGCCACGACGCCGTGCTCGACCGCATCGCCCGCACCGTGAGCCCGCGCGTCCTGCGCGCTCCCGGGCGCCTCGACCGGCTCGCGACCGAGATCGACGAGTACTTCGCGGGCGAGCGTCGCGCGTTCGACCTGCCGCTCGACCTGACCATGGCCTCGGGACCCTTCCGGCGCGAGGTCCTGACCCACCTGCGCGACATCGGCTACGGCCGCACCGAGTCCTACGCGCAGGTCGCGGCGGCCGCGGGCAGCCCACGGGCCGTGCGGGCCGTGGGCACGGCGTGCGCCAAGAACCCGCTGCCGCTCGTGGTGCCGTGCCACCGGGTCGTGCGCTCGGACGGCACGTCGGGCAGCTACGCGGGCGGCGCGGAGGCCAAGCGCCTGCTGCTCGCCCTGGAGGGGGCCGCATGACCGCCCTGCCCGACGGCGCCGCGACCGTCCCGGTGGCCCGTGCGCCCGAGGTGGGGGCCTGGTCGCGGTACGTGCCCGTGGGGCAGCCCTTCGACGCGGCGTCGGCCCTCGCGACGCTCGTCGCGCACGCCGTGCCCGGCGTCGAGCGGGTCGAGCGCTCCGGCGTCGACCGCGGGGAGGTGACGCGGCTCGTCGAGACACGCTCGGGCACCGCGGTCGTGACCGTGCGGCTGACGCCCGAGGAGATCGAGGTGCGGGGGAGCGGCTCCGACCCGGAGGAGGTGTGCGCCCTGGTCGCCCGCTGGTTCGACACCGGGGCCGACCTCGCGACCGTGCACACGGTCCTGGGCGCCGACCCGGTGCTCGCACCCCTGCTCGCCCGACGACCCGGGCTGCGCGTGGTCGGGCACCCGTCCGGGTTCGAGGCCGCGGTCACGACGGTCCTGGGCCAGCAGGTCTCGCTCGCGGCCTGCCGGACGTTCGCGGGGCGGCTCGCGGCGGCGTACGGGCGAGAGGCGGGCGACCTGGGCACCCATGGCCTGCTTCTCTTCCCCGACCCGGGCACGATCGCGGGCGCGCAGGCCACGGAGCTGCAGTCCGCCGTCGGGATCACGGGCGCCCGGACCCGCACCCTGCTCGCGCTCGCCGCGGCCTGCGCGGACGGGCTGACGCTCGGGCCGGGCACGGCGGGCGACCCGGCGGCGCTCGCGGACACGCGTGCCCGGCTCCTGGCACTGCCCGGCATCGGGCCCTGGACCGTGGACTACCTGTCGGTCAAGGTGCTCGGGGACCGCGACGGGTTCGTGCCCGGCGACCTCGTGCTGCGCAAGGCCCTCGGCGGGATCGACGCGCGCGCCGCGGCCGCGACGGCGCAGGCGTGGTCGCCCGTACGGGCGTACGCGCTGTTCCACCTCTGGACGCACACGGCCTACTGACGCGTCGTGCGGACGGCGCGATACTGGAAGAAGGACCACCGACGGGAAGGCAGCACCCATGAGCACGGTGACGACAGCGATGAGCACCACGAGCCCTGTGAGCACGGCGGGCCCTGACCCCGACGACGTGCGCGACCAGATCGAGGCGGGCGTCCTGTTCGCCAACGGCCGCCTCGCGGGGCGCCGCTTCGCCTCGCTCGCCGAGGCCCAGGAGTGGGCGCACCCCGAGCTCGGCGACCAGGTCGTCGAGTTCAACCCGGTCTGCGACTGCTCGGTCTGAGACCAGGCGCCCTGGGCGCTCCGCCCGAGCGACGGCCAGACGTGCCCCTCGCCCGGCCTGAGTCCGCCGCGCGACCTAGGCTGGGAGCGTGACCCGCGAGAGCGTGCCCGACGCCGCCCGCAGCACCGCTGCGCGCATCGACGTGCCCGCGATCCGTCCCGAGGAGTCCACGATCGAGCCCTCCGACGGGCAGCCCGAGGCAACCGGCCCGCCCGGTCGGCACGGCCTGCGCCGCCGGCTCGTCGAGGTGGGCGACGGGTTCTTCTTCGTCTTCGCGGGTCTCGCGGCGGTGTGGCTCGCGTGGCTCGTGCTCAGCGAGTCGATCCACCTCGGCTGGTTCGCGATCCTCTACGTCGTCGCGGTGTGGCTCGTCATCGCCTACCTGGCCCTGCCGCGACTGCACCGGATCCTCACGACGCTCTACGTCCCCGAGTACTTCATCGGCCGCACGCGCACGGCCAACGGACTGCTGGGCGACCCCGTCAACGTCGCCCTGCTGGGCGAGGAGGGACAGGTCCGGGCCGCGATGCAGGTCGCCGGGTGGACCCTTGCCGACGACGTCACGCTCGCCTCGAGCGGACGCATCGTCGCGGCCACGCTCAGCCGGCGCAGCTACGACCAGGCGCCCGTGAGCCCGCTGTTCCTGTTCGGGCGCCAGCAGGACTTCGCGTTCCAGCAGGAGGTCGAGGGCAACCCGTCGCGCCGCCACCACATCCGGTTCTGGCGCTGCCCGCCGGGCTGGCCGCTGCCGGGCGGGCGCCGAGTCGACTGGCTCGCGGCGGGCACGTACGACCGCTCGGTGGGCTTCTCCTTGTTCACGCTCCAGGTCACGCACAAGATCGAGGCCGACACCGACCAGGAGCGCGACCATGTCGTGACCACGCTCCTCGGGGCCGACGTGGGTGTCGACGTCGAGGTCATCGAGGACTTCTCCACCGGGTACCACGCACGCAACGGCGGCGGCGACGCGATCCGCACCGACGGCGACCTCCCGGTCGCGGACGTCCGGGGCGTCGTTGTCCCGGCGACGTCCCCGGGCGGACCCGACGGCGCGGGCGACGCCACGAAGCGCGCCGCGCGCCGCCCGGCGGCCACCACGGTCGGGGCGCTGCTCGTCGTGCTGGGCGTCGTGGCCGACCTGATCTGGCTCGCGAACCTCGCGCGGCACTGGGACCAGACGCTGCGCTCGCTCTTCCTGGGCGGCGACGTGACCCAGGCCGACATCGACCAGGCGTCCGGAGCGCTGCTGGTCCTCGTCGTGGTGCTGCTCTCGCTCGTCGCCCTGTTCCAGCTCTTCCTGGCCTGGCGCGTCTACAAGGGCCGCAACTGGGCGCGGGACCTCGTCATGGTGCTCGCCGCGATCAGCACGACGTCGTCGTTCGTCGGGTGGGCCGTGTCCGGGAACCAGATCACGTTCCGCACGACGCTGCTGACCGTGGCGCTCGACATCCTGATGCTGCTCACGCTCTCGAGCCGGGACGCTGCGGCGTACGCGAAGAGCCGCCGAGAACTGCGGCTCGAGCGACGGGCCGTGCGCCGAGGGTGACGCACGTGTCCGCCAAGGGTGACGCACGTGTCCGCCGAGGGTGACGCATGCGGCCGCCGAGGGTGACGCATGCGGCCGCCGAAGGTGACGCATGCGGCCGCCGAAGGTGAGGACGAACGTCCGAGGCCGCAGACGTCCCGGGACCGTGCATAGGAGTCCAGCGAGCGGTGCGCCGGAAGGTCGCGGCCCCGTGCCCTCGACGCCGTACGGAGGAAGGAAGAGGCCCACATGGACGCCATCACGTCGATCGCGCAGCGGGTGGCTGACATCGAAGCGACGTTCCGCACCGCGGAAGCCGCCAGGACGCCGGTCGTCGCCGCCTCCGGTGTGCGCTTCGACCAGGTCCTCAGCGCCGTGGTCGACGACACGACCGCCGTCGGCCCGGCTCGAACGGTCGACGGCGTCCCCAGCGAGCTCGCGGCCTACGGCAACGGCAAGGTCCCGCGCACGGCCCTGCAGGAGGTCGGGACGACCGGCCACCGCCTCTGGGCTCCGGCCGGGCAGGCGCTCGAGTCGCTCATGGCCGCGGCGGCTCGCGACGGCGTCCAGATCGGCATCACCGACTCCTACCGGTCCTACGACGCGCAGGTCGACGTCGCCCAGCGCAAGGGCCTCTACTCCCAGGGTGGGCTCGCGGCCGAGCCGGGAACCAGCCCGCACGGCTGGGGCGTCGCGGTCGACCTCGACCTGGACGACCGGGCGCAGGCCTGGATGCGCGCCAACGCCGAGCGGTTCGGCTTCGTCGAGGACACGCCCCGCGAGCCGTGGCACTGGGTGTACAAGGCCTGAGCGGCCGATCGCTTCCTGGCCTCACGTCGCCTGATTCCGGGGACCCGGGTCACTCGCCGATCTCGTCCGCGCGGCGCCGTCGGGAAAGCCTCAGCGCGGCTCCGGCGAGCAGCAGCGCGAGGGCGCTCGCGGCGAGCACGTCGAGGCGCCCGCCGGTCGCGGCGAGCTCGGCGCTCGTCGACACGGGGACCACCGGTCCCACGGGCGGCGGGGGCGGCGGCGGCGCGGCGTCGTTGTCGAGGATGATCCCGGTGCCGACCGGCTGGGTCAGCGTGAGGTTGATCGGCGCCGAGAGGGGCACGGTGAACAGCTCGGTCGGCTCGGGCACGAGGTCCCCGACGATCGGCACGACGATCGGTGGCATGGCCGTCGAGCCCGCGTCGACGGTGATCGTCCCGCTCGTCGTGAGGTAGTCGCCCGGCGCCACGGCCGTGCCGTCCACGGTGGTGTACTGCACCTGGGTGCGCAGGTAGTACGTCCCGGACTGGGTCATCCCGAAGGTCATGGGCTGCGTGCCCGAGTCGCCCTCGGTCACCGTGCGCTCGAGGTCGATCGCCGCGCTCGGGAGCACGGGGCAGGGCGACGCGGTGGGAGCCGTCAGGAAGCCCGAGGCGTCGATGCTGTCGAGGGAGCCGGACAGCGGGTCGCCCCAGCCCGCGGCCGGGTCGTCGTCGAACGTCGCCCCGGTGGTGGTGTCGACCCAGCGCCCGGCCTGATAAGCGGTGGTGACGGACGTGGTCGCCGCGGGCCCGTTGGTCGCGCCCCACCAGTTGCCGGTCGCGTCGATGACTCCCGTGTAGACCCCGGGGTCCACCTCGAGGCCGGCCACCTGGTTCTGCGCGATGCAGTTGCCGTGCAGGATCAGGTTCGTGTTCGCGCCCAGACCGAAGTCCGTGACCTCGACCCCGCGCCCGGTCGCGCCGATGAACCAGTTGTCGAGAGCGGTCACGGAGTCGCTGGCTCCGCCGAGCTCGAGACCGTGCGTGATCGAGGAGATGATCCGGTTGCCCGTGACGGTCGCGTTCGTGACCTGGATGAGGAGGATTCGGTTGTCGCCGTCGTTGTTCGTGATCGTGAGGTCCTGCGTCGGGGTCAGGACCCCGGGGGCGGAGCCGTTGAGCACCATCGCCGCGTTCTGGTTGTTGACGAACAGGTTCTCGTCGATCACGGCGTTGAGCAGGCCCGAGTCGGAGTAGATCCCGTTGCCCGCGGCGCCGCCCGTCGAGATGTTGTTGTTCGAGTCGAAGAGGTTGTGGCGGACCGTGCTCACGGGAGGCGGTTGGACCGGGTCCAGCGACGAGTTCAGGTACACCCCGAAGACGTTGTCCCGGAAGATGTTGTTCACGACCGTGGACGCGGCGAACGTCGCCAGCCCGGAGTTGAGCGTCGCGTTCTGCGTCTGCCCGACGAAGCTGAACCCGTCGATGACGGTCCCCGACGCGAGTACCTGGAAGCCGCCGAGGGTCGAGTCGAGCACGGTCTCGGGGCCCGAGCGGGTGCGCGCGTCGACCCCTGCCTGAGCGCCCTGCAAGGTCAGCGGGATGTTGATGGGGATGACCGCGGGCTCGGAAAATGTCCCGGCGCACACGGTGATGGTGTCGTTGGGCGCCGCGGCGGCGACGGCCGCTGTGATGGTCGTGAAGTCCGCGGGCGCGCTGTTGCACACGGTCAATGTCGCGGCCGCCGCGGGGAGCGCCGTGAGGGTGGCGCCGACGATCACGATCCCGAGCGCCCCTGCGAGTCGCGCCGCCCATCGGCGTGCGCGGGCGTGTGGTGCGAGGCCTGGCTGCATGGCGCTCCTCCTGAGGCCACCGGTCACGACGGCTTCGAGGCCGCCGTGCTGGCTCAACCCCGCCCATCCTAGGGAGGTGTCTTGTGTCGCGCCCGTCGACCGTGGCCGGCACACGACCGCCGACGGTCAGGTGACCGACAGAAACCGAGACAAACAGCGAAGCGGACCAGGTCTCCCTGGTCCGCTCTGTCGTTCGCTGTCTCAACGAGTGTCCGGAGGGGGACTTGAACCCCCACGCCCGATAAAGGGCACTAGCACCTCAAGCTAGCGCGTCTGCCATTCCGCCACCCGGACAGGTGTCAGGTCCCGGCGTTCCCGCCGGGGGGCCTTGCGGGGAAAAACATAACACGTTTCGGGCACCGAGCGTGCATCCGGCCTGTGGGGCAGACTGGGGAGCGTCCCCGGACCCGTCGCACCGGTCGGTGCAGGTCAGGGGTGGTTTCACCGTCGGACCGACAGCGGATGAGGTGCTCGTGGCTGAGGACAAGGACGCAGGACCGGACGACGTCACGGCGTCGAGCCCGGGGAGCGGGGCCGACCGCCCGGCGGCGTCCGTCAAGCACCTGGCGGGCCTGAGCCCGGCGGCCAAGAAGGTCGCGGGCGCACGCCGCAACCCCTCGGTCGTGGGGGTCGACGACTCCGTGCCGGCGTGGTTGCGCACGAGCGCGGGCTGGTCGTGGCGGATCCTGCTGCTGGTCGCGGCGGTCGGCCTGATCTTCTTCGCGACGGCCCAGGTGCAGATCGTCTTCATCGCGGTCTTCCTGGCCCTCGTCATCACCTCGGTCCTCAATCCCGTGACCGACTGGTACGCCAAGATCATGCCGCGGGGGCTCGCGACGGGGCTCGCGCTCCTCTCGGCCTTCCTGCTGCTCGGCGGTCTGCTGACGTACGTCGTCACCTCGGTCGCGGGCCAGTGGGAGAGCCTCGCCGGGCAGTTCAACACCGGCATCGAGAAGATCTTCGACTTCCTGGAGAACGGGCCGCTGCCCGTGACGATCACTCCCGAGGACATCGAGACCTGGATCGAGAACGCCCGCACGTGGATCACCGAGCACGGGGGAGACATCGCGAGCCAGGCCGCGGCGAGCGCAGGCTCGGTCTTCGAGGCGTTCGCGGTCCTCGCGCTCGCGATCTTCTGCACCATCTTCTTCCTGGCCCGTGGCAAGGACATGTGGACCTGGTTCCTCAACCAGCTCCCGGCCCGCTCGCGCGAGACCTGGACGCTGGCCGGGGGAGCCGGGTGGTACACGTTCGCCGGTTACGCCCGGGGGACCGTCATCATCGCCCTCGTGGACGGGATCCTCGCGGCGATCGTCCTGGTCGTCCTCGGTGTGCCCCTCGCGGCGCCGCTCGCGGTCCTCGTGTTCATCGGTGCCTTCATCCCGCTCATCGGCGCCCCGGCGGCGATGGTCATCGCGATGGTCGTCGCGCTCGCGGCGAACGGCATCGTCAACGCGGCGCTCGTCGGCATCTTCATCGCTCTCATCGGCCAGTTCGAGGGGCACATCCTGCAGCCCCTGGTCATGGGCAAGCAGGTCTCGCTGCACCCGGTCGTGGTCGCGCTCGCGGTGACGTCCGGGACGTTCATCGCGGGGATCCTCGGCGCGGTCGTGTCCGTGCCGCTGGTCGCGGTCGCGTGGGCGGTGTTCAGCAAGCTGCGTCGCAAGGACCCGCCCATGGAGAAGGAGATCCCCACGGCCAAGGAGATCGCCCTGTCCGGCAAGGAACGCTCCTCGAACGGCGGCTCGACCGGCAAGGGGAGCGACAAGGAGGCGACGGTCGACGCCTGAGGCGGGCTCCGCCGTCGGGCAGGCCGACGGTCCGACGGCGCCGCGCACCCCACGCACGTGGGCTCGCCTACCTGGGGCACCTTCCGACGCCAGTCCCGAGCTCACGACGGCACCCGGACGAGCGGCGCAAATCGCTCGCCGCCGCACCCGGCGACCTGCCACAGTTCTCGCCATGACCACGAACCCCCGGGCGTCGAAGAACGCGGCGACCCGCCTGACCAAGACCCTGTGGAGCTGGGCCTCGATCCTCGACGACGGTGCGCGCGACCAGGCCGAGCGCACCTCGACCATGCCGTTCGTCCACCCGCACCTGGCCCTCATGCCCGACGCCCACCTGGGCCTGGGCGCGACCGTCGGCTCGGTGATCCCGACGCTGCGCTCGATCATCCCCGCCGCCGTCGGCGTCGACATCGGCTGCGGCATGGTCGCGGTCCGGACCCGGTACACCGCCGCTGACATCGCTCGGCCTGCGCTGCGCGACCTGCGGCTCGCGATCGAGAAGGCCGTGCCGACGAGCGCCGGCTCCTACAACCAGCGCCTGACCGGCACCGCGACGGCACGCGTCGCCGAGCTCGAGGCGCTCGCGGACAAGGCCGGGTTCGACCCCGCGCGGTACGCCGGGAACTGGCGCCTGCAGCTCGGGTCGCTAGGGTCCGGGAACCACTTCATCGAGGTCAGCCTCGACGAGGAGGACCGGGTCTGGTTCTTCCTCCACTCGGGGTCGCGCGGCGTGGGCAACAAGATCGCGCAGCACCACATCGCCGTCGCGCGCGAGCTCATGGCCCGGTACTGGATCGACCTGCCGGACAAGGACCTCGCATACCTCGTCGAGGGCACGGACGAGTTCTGGGCGTACATCCGTGAGCTGCGGTGGGCCCAGCACTTCGCGCTGCTCAACCGCGAGGAGATGATGGACCGCGTCGTGGCCGCGTTCGACGCCTGGTCGGGGCTCGCCCCGGTCGAGGAGGCCGAGCGCATCAACTGCCACCACAACTTCACCGAGCAGGAGCACCACTTCGGCAAGGACGTGTGGGTCTCGCGCAAGGGCGCGATCCGCGCCCGCGAGGGTGACCCGGGGCTCATTCCGGGGTCCATGGGCACGGCGTCCTACGTCGTCGTGGGCAAGGGGAACCCGCTCGCGCTCGACTCCGCGCCGCACGGCGCGGGGCGCGAGTACTCGCGGAGCAAGGCGCGCAAGACGTTCACGCACGACCAGCTCCGGGAGGCCATGGCCGGGATCGAGTACCGCGACACCGACGCGTTCATCGACGAGATCCCGGCGGCCTACAAGTCGATCGACCGGGTCATGCAGGACGCGGCGGACCTCGTCGAGGTCCGCCACACGCTGCGCCAGATCGTCAACGTCAAGGGCGACTGACCGGCCGTCGCGGGGTGCCGAGAACGAGGTTGAGGTCGTCTCCGCCGTGGAGG
>NZ_JBHUAD010000020.1:0-31334 GCF_042789955.1 Oerskovia sp. NPDC056781 | reverse complement strand
GCGCGATGCGCCGGGCGAAGTCGACGAACGCCTGCTCGAACGCCTCGCGCGAGCCGTAGTGGTCCAGATGGTCGGGCTCGACGTTCAGCACGACCGCGATGGTCGGGGCGTAGTTGAGGAACGAGCCGTCCGACTCGTCGGCCTCCGCGACCACGACGTCGCCCGTCCCCAGGTGCCCCCCGGGGATCGCGCCGTCGCTCGTGACGACCGAGCCCCCGATCGCGAAGGACGGGTCGAGACCCGCCGCCCGCAGCGTCGTCGCGACCATGGCCGACGTCGTGGTCTTGCCGTGCGCGCCCGCGACCGCCACGGAGCGCCCCCGTGCCATGAGCGCGGCGAGCGCCTCCGAACGGTGCAGCACGCGCAGACCCGCGGCACGCGCCGCGACCAGCTCGGGGTTGTCGGGGCGCACCGCGCTCGACAGGACGAGCGTGTCGGCCCCGGTGACGTTGCCCGCGTCGTGCCCCACGTGGACGGTCACGCCGTCCGCACGCAGCGCCTCGACCACGGCGCTGTCCTTGGCGTCCGAGCCCTGGACCCGCACCCCGCGCGCGACGAGCAGGCGTGCCACGACGGACATGCCCGCACCGCCGATGCCGACAAGGTGGACGGTCCCCAGGTCCTCGAGCGCCGGCGGTGCCACCGCGGGCCGGTCGCCGCCCGGGCCCGTCATCGCGAGCTCCCCGCTGCCTTCGCGACCAGGTCGGCGACCCGTGCCGTCGCGTCCTGGACCCCGGCACGCGAGGCGAGCGAGGCCATGGTGCGCAGCCGGTCGCCGTCGGTGACCAGCGCCGGGACGTTCACGGCGACCCACGGCGCGGTGAACGCCTCGTCCTCGACGAGGATGCCGCCCCCGGCCCGCACGAGCGGACCGGCGTTGAGCCGCTGCTCGCCGTTCCCGATGGGCAGCGGCACGTAGACCGCAGGGATCCCCAGGGCGGCGAGCTCGCTGACTGTCCCCGCCCCCGAGCGGCAGACCACGAGGTCCGCGACCGCGTACGCGAGGTGCATCTCCGCGAGGTACTCGCGCACGTCGTAGCCCGCCAGGCCCGCGACCGCGTCGCGCACCGCGTCCGCCTTGCCCCGACCCGTCAGGTGCAGGACCTGCGCCCCCGTCGCGAGGATCTCGCGCGCCGCTCCCGACACCGCCTCGTTGAGGCTCTGCGCGCCGAGCGATCCACCCGTGACGACCACGGTCGGGCGCGCCGGGTCCAGGCCCAGCGACGCCGCGGCGTTCGCCCGGACCGTCGGGGCGTCGACCCCGCGGTCGCGGATCAGGTCGGCGATCTCCCAGCGCAGCGGGAGCCCCGTGACGACGCCGCCCTTGAGCGGGGTCCCCTCGAACGTGAGCGCGACCGACGTCGCCCACCGGGCCCCCGCCCGGTTCGCGAGGCCCGGACGCGCGTTCTGCTCGTGGATCACGATCGGCACGCCGCGGCGGTGCGCCGCGATGTAGGCCGGGGTCGAGACGTAGCCGCCGAAGCCCACCACGACCTCGGCCCGCGTCTCGTCGATCACGGCCCCAGCGGCCTCGACCGCAGCCTTGAGCCGGCCCGGCAGGGCGACCCACTCGCCGCTCGGGCGGCGCGGCATGGGTACCTTGGGCACGAAGCGCAGCGGGTACCCGCGCGCCGGCACCAGGTCCGCCTCGAGCCCGCTCTCCGTCCCGAGCACGGTCAGGACCGCCTCGGGGTTGCGTGCGCGCAGCTCGTCCGCGACCGCGAGCAGCGGGTTGACGTGCCCCGCCGTCCCGCCGCCTGCGAGCACCACCGAGCCGACTGAAGAGCTCACCACGTACCTGTCACCTGTCCTTGCTGTCGCTGCTGCTGTCTGTCCCGGGAAGACCCGGAGTCCTGAGGGTAGCCGTGCGCACCGGCCGAGAGCCCCGGCGCCCGGGCGCCGCACCCGTGCCGGTCCGCGGTCATCGCTTCTGGGAGCGTCGGCGCGGGAGGGCGCGTCGCCCCGCGTGCCCGACGACGGCGAGCGACCTGCGCACGACGCTCCCCCGGGCGCTGAGCGCCTCGCGCGCCCCCGGCTCGTCGCGTGCGAACGAGATGACGACACCGAGCGCGGCCATGGTCGTGATGAGCGCCGAGCCGCCCGAGGAGACCAGGGGCAGCGGGACGCCGATCACGGGGACGATGCCGATCACGACCCCGATGTTGATGAACGCCTGCCCGACGATCCAGCACGCGATGCCCGCGGTCGTGATCTTCACGAACGGGTCCGGGTGCCGGCGGATCACGCGGCTCATCGCGAGACCGAGGACCGCGAACAGCGCGAGGACGAGGAGCGTGCCGAGCAGGCCCAGCTCCTCGCCGATCACACCGAAGATGAAGTCGTTGTGCGCCTCGGGGAGGTAGCTCCACTTCTCGCGGCTCGCCCCCAGGCCCACGCCGCCGAACCCGCCGGTGCCGAGGGCCCACAGCCCGTGGACCGACTGGTAGCACCCCGTGCCCACGTTCGCGTCGGTGGTGTCGCAGACGCCCGCGTAGGTCGCGAGGAACCGGCTCGTGCGGTTGGAGCTCTCCTGCATGGCCACGAACCCGACGCCGACCACCAGCGCGGCGATCCCTCCGGCCGTCGCCAGGAGCCTCCAGTCGACACCGGCCACGAAGAACGCGCCCGCGACGAGCAGCAGGATCACGAGCATGGTGCCCAGGTCGTGGCCCGCCAGGACCAGGCCCATGACCAGCAGCGCGCCCGGTACCGCCGGGACGATCGCGTGCTTCCACGAGCCCAGCAGCCGCTGCTTGCGGCCGAGCACCACCCCGAGCCACACCGCGAGCGCGAGCTTGGCCGGCTCCGAGGGCTGGACGTAGAACGAGCCGAAGTTCAGCCAGTTCAGGTTGCCGTTGACCTCCTTGCCGAGCGGGCTGAAGATCAGGACCTGGAGGAGCAGGCTGACACCCAGGAGCGGCCAGGCGGCGTGCCGGTACAAGCTCGTGGGCAGCCGGGTCGCGACCAGCAGCACGGGCAGGCCCATGAGGGCGAACCGCGCCTGGGTGAAGAACGCCTCGTACGGCGAGCGGCCCGCGGCGATCTCCGTGACCGCGGAGCTCGACAGCACCATGACCAGGCCGATGATCGCGAGCAGGGTCGTCGCGCCGACCAGCAGGTAGTAGCTCGTCACGGCGCTGTCCCACTGACCGAGCCAGGCGCGCTCCTGCACGCTCGTCCTCCTGGTCGCCCGCGCCCGCCGGCGGGGGGTACCCGCCTTCGCCGTCGTGGCGTCCTTGCGTCGCCCGAGCAGCCCCGTCGCGGCCGTGCCCGTCGCGCGAGCCGAGGGCCTGGCCCTGGCGGAGGTCTTGGTGGTGCCCGTCGGCTTGCCGGTCCCGGCGGTCCGGGGCGTCCCGGAGCTGCCTGTGCCCGCCTGCGGGCGGGTCCTCGTGGCTCCCCCGGTCTCGCTCCCCTTGGCGCGGACCGGGTTCGAAGGCGCAGGCTTCCGGGCCTGGCGAGCGGTCGCCGGCCGGGCGTCGCCCGGGGCCGGGGGCTTCGGCGCGGAGCGGCCCGCGGCCGAGCGGGACGCAGGCCCGCGCCCACTCGTCGTCTGGGCCACTGGGCTACCCCTCCAGCTCGGTCTCGGAACCTGTCAGGTCGTGGACAGCGTGCACGAACGCGTCGCCGCGGGCCGCGTAGGACGCGAACTGGTCCATCGACGCGCACGCCGGCGCGAGCAGGACCGTGTCCCCGGGGACGGCGAGTCCGCGGGCGCTGGACACCGCGCGCTGCATCACCGTCCCAGTGTCACCGGGATCGACACGGACCACGGGGACATCGGGTGCGTGTCGGGCCAGTGCACCCGACAGGGGCTCGGGGTCGACCCCGATCAGCACGACCGCGCGCAGCCTCGACAGGCGGGCGCGCACCAGCTCGTCGAACGTCGCTCCCTTGGCCAGTCCGCCCGCGACCCAGACCACGGACCCGGACGCGAAGGCGCCGAGCGCAGCGGCGGCGGCGTGCGCGTTCGTCGCCTTCGAGTCGTCGACGTACGAGACGCCGTCGACCGTCGCGACGTGCGCGATGCGGTGGGCACCCGGGCTGAACGAGCGCAGGCCGTCCCGGACGGCACGTGCGTCGACCCCGTGCGCCCGGGCGAGCGCGGCGGCGGCGAGGGCGTTGGCGACGACGTGCACGGGCACCACGCCGTCGGGGCCCGCGAGGTGCGCGAGGTCCGCGAACGTCGCGAGCTCCTGGGCGCTGCGGTGCCGCGCAGGGTCGTCGGGTGCCGTGTGGAACGCACGGTCCACGAGGACGTCCTCGATCACGCCGAGCTGTGCGCGCGCGGGCGCCCCGACGGTGAACCCGACCGCGCGGGCTCCCTCCTCGACGTCGGCCTCCCGGACGAGGTGCTCGGTCCGGGAGTCCGCCACGTTGTACACGCAGGCCACCTGGGCACGCTCGTAGATGCGGCCCTTGTCGCCCGCGTAGGCGTCGAGCGAGCCGTGCCAGTCGAGGTGGTCGGGCGCGACGTTGAGCACGGCCGCGGCCTGGGCCGACATGCTGTGCGTGAAGTGGAGTTGGAAGCTCGAGAGCTCTACCGCGAGCACGTCGAGGTCGGGGTCGAGCGCGGCGGTCACGACCGGCGTGCCGACGTTCCCCACCGCTGCGGCACGCAGCCCCGCGGCGGACAGGATCGACGTGAGCATCTCGACCGTGGTCGTCTTGCCGTTCGTCCCGGTGACCGCGAGCCACGGCGCGTACGACCCGTCGGTACGCGGGGCGCGCAGCTGCCACGCGAGCTCGACCTCGCTCCAGACGGGCACACCGGCCTCCCGGGCAGCGACCAGCAGGTCCGACGACGGCGCCCACCCCGGCGACGCGACCACCAGGTCGATCGTCGACAGGTCGACGCGTGCGACGTCCTGCACGTCGGCGTCGGGCGCCGCGCGGTCCACCGTGACGACCGAGGCCGCTCGAGGCGTCAGCGCGGCGAGCGCGGCACGCCCCGAGACACCGAGCCCGGCGACCAGGACCCGTGCCCGCTCCCACGGGACCTGCAGCGCACGGGCGGTGCCGGACACTAGCTGACCACCCACTCGGCATAGAAGATCCCGAGGCCCAGGCCCGCGAACAGCCCCGCGATCAACCAGAACCGGATGACGATCGTCACCTCGCCCCAGCCGGACAGCTCGAAGTGGTGGTGCAGCGGTGCCATCTTGAAGACGCGCTTGCCGGTCATCTTGAAGTACCCGATCTGGATGACGTCGGAGAGCACGATGATGACGAACAGGCCACCGATGATGACCGCGAGCACCTCGGTGCGGGACAGGATCGTCAGGCCGGCCAGCGCGCCGCCGAGAGCGAGCGACCCGGTGTCGCCCATGAAGATCTTCGCGGGGCTCGCGTTCCACCACAGGAAGCCCACGCAGGCGCCCATGATGGCGGCGGCGACGATCGCCAGGTCCTGCGGGTCACGGACCTCGTAGCAGCGCGGTCCGGCGGCGTCGAGGATCTGGCAGCTCTGGTTGAGCTGCCAGATGCTCACGAGGATGTAGCTGCCGAACACGATCACGGACACGCCCGTGGCCAGGCCGTCGAGCCCGTCCGTCAGGTTCACCGCGTTCGACCACGCCGTGATGAGGAAGTTGGCCCACAGGACGAACAGGATGAGGCCGACCGTGGCCCCCGCGAACGCGAGGTCGAGGTTCGTGTCCCGCAGGAACGAGATGTGCGTCGAGGCCGGGGTCCGGAAGTTCTCGTTGGGGAACTGGAGCGCCAGGACCGCGAACGTGATACCCACGACCCCCTGACCGACGATCTTGGCCCGCGGCGACAGGCCCAGGCTGCGCTGCTTGCGGATCTTCGTGAAGTCGTCGAAGAAGCCGACCAGGCCCAGCCCTGTCATGAGGAACAGCACGAGGAGGGAGGACACGCTCGGCGTCCTCGGCGTGTCCGAGACGATCGACGACACGACGTAGGACATCGCCCAGCCGATCAGGGTCGCCCCGATGATGACGACCCCGCCCATGGTGGGCGTCCCACGCTTGGTGAAGTGCGCCGTCGGGCCGTCCTGGCGGACGAACTGGCCGTAGTTGCGGTGGATCAGGAACTTGATGAAGAGCGGGGTGCCCAGGAGGGCCACGAGCAGCGAGACGCACGCGGAGACGAGGATCGCGATCATGCGCGCACCTCACCCGCGAGCTCGTCGCCCAGGCGCCACAGGCCCGAGCCGTTCGAGGACTTCACCAGGACCACGTCGCCCGGCTGCAGCTCGTCGCGCAGCAGTGCGGACGCCGCCTCGACGTCAGGCACGAACCGAGTCTCATCGCCCCAGGACCCCTCTTGGGTGGCGCCGTCGTGGATGCCGCCGGCACCGTCACCGACCACGACGAGCAGCTTGATGTTCAATCGGACCACGAGACGGCCGATCTCGTCGTGAGCGGCGCGCGAGTCGGGCCCGAGTTCTCGCATCTCGCCCAGGACCGCGACCGACCTGCGCTCGCGCCCTGCCATGACCGCGAGGGCCTTGAGGGCCGCACGCATCGAGTCGGGGTTCGCGTTGTACGAGTCGTCGATCACCGTGATGCCGTCGGCGCGCTGCGTGACGGCCATGCGGTGCGGGCTGATCGCGGTCGCCTCGGCCAGGCCCGCGGCCACGAGCCGGGGGTCGAGACCGAGCCGGACCGCCGCGGCGGCGGCCGCGAGCGCGTTGGCGACGTGGTGCTCGCCCACGAGCCGGAGCTGGACCGGGAAGGTCTCCTCGGTGCCGCGCACGCGCAGGTCGAACGAGGCGCACCCGGCACGGTCCATCCCGATGTTCTCGGCGCGCACGTCGGCCGCAGGGATGGTCCCGAACGTCACGACGGGCCCGGGCGCGACTCCCGCCATCGCGACGACGCGCAGGTCGTCCGCGTTGAGCACGGCCGTCCCTCCCGGGGCGAGGCCCGTGACGATCTCCGCCTTGGCGGTGGCCACGGCCTCGATCCCGCCGAACTCCCCCAGGTGGGCGCTGCCCACCGCCAGGACCACGGACACGTCCGGGGGCGCGATCCGCGTCAGGTAGGTCAGGTGACCGAGGCCGCTCGCGCCCATCTCCAGGACCAGGTAGCGGGTCGAGGGGTCGGCCTCGAGCACGGTCAGCGGCAGACCGATCTCGTTGTTGAACGATCCCCTCGGGACCACCGTGCGCCCGTGGGGCGTCAGGAGCTGACCCAGGAGGTCCTTCGTGGTCGTCTTGCCCACCGACCCGGTGATCCCGACGACCTGGAGGTCGCCCGCGGCACGCAGGCGCCGCAGCACCTCGCGCGCCAGGGCCCCGAGCGCGGTCTGCACGTCCTCGACCACGACCGCGGGCGCGTCGACGTCGCGCGCGGCCAGGACGAGCGCCGCCCCCTTGTCGACCGCGACGGGGACGAAGTCGTGCCCGTCGACGTGCTCACCGGGGAGCGCCACGAAGAGCGACCCCGTGCGCGCCAGGCGGGAGTCGACGACGACCGAGCCGGTCACCCTCACGTCCGGGTCGGCGGCCAGCCGCCCACCGGTCGCTGCGGCGACCTCCGCCGCAGTCAGCTCGATCATTCTCCGTGCTCCTTCGTCGTCTCGTGGCGCGCAGCCAGTGCGGCACGCGCCTCCACCCTGTCGTCCAGGGCGTGGTCCACCCCGGCGATCTCCTGCCAGACCTCGTGGCCTCGGCCCGCGACCAGGACCGTGTCCTGGGGGGCGGCCTCACGGATCGTGTCACGGATCGCGGTGGCCCGCGGCGCGACCTCGACCACGGTGTGCGCGCGAGGCGCTCCCCCGTGCCCGACGGCGTCGCGCACCCCGGCGACCTGGTCCACCTCGGCGGCCTGCTGTGCGGCCCTCGCCCCGGCAAGCACCTCGGCGCGGATCGTGGCGGGGTCCTCCCCGTGCGGGTCGTCGTCCGTGATCACGACCACGTCGGCACCCTCGACCGCGACCGCGCCCATGCCGGGTCGCTTGCCCTTGTCCCGGTCGCCGGTGGCGCCGAAGACCACGACGAGGCGTCCCGTCGTCGTCGGGCGCAGGGCGGCCAGGGCGAGCGAGAGCGCGTCCGTGTTGTGCGCGAAGTCGACCACGACGCGGGGCGCGGTACCCACGACCTCCATGCGCCCGGGGACCTGGGCGCTGACACCGCCCGCCCCCTCGAGCGCCGCGGCGACGTCGCGCGGGTCCGCGCCCGCCTCGAGGACCATCGCCAGCGCGAGCGCCGCGTTGGCCACGTTGAACCCGCCGGGCAGCGTGGTCGAGGTCCGCAGCTCGCGACCGTCGCGGTGGCGCAGCACGAACGTGCTGCCCGTCCCTGCGGCCGCGTCGACGGCACGTACGTCGGACACGGTCCAGTCCGCCCCTGCCGCCGCCCCGTCGCCGGTGACGGGGGTGCCGACTGCGCCGCCGGTGACGGCGAGCGTCGAGACCGGGATCGTCGCGACCTCGGCCAGGCGCCGGCCCCAGGCGTCGTCGACCACGACCACTCCCCGACGGGCGTGCTGCGGGGTGAAGAGCGCGGCCTTGGCCTCGAAGTACTCCTGGAGGTCGCCGTGGAAGTCGAGGTGGTCCTGGCTCAGGTTGGTGAAGCCCGCCACGTCGAACACGATGCCGTCCACGCGGTGCAGGGACAGCGCGTGCGAGGACACCTCCATCGCGAGGGTCCCGACCCCGTCCTCGCGCATCGTGGCGAGCAGGGCCTGCAGGTCGGCCGCCTCGGGCGTCGTCAGGCGGCTCGGCAGGACACGGTCGCCCGAGCGCATCTCGACCGTGCCGATCAGGCCACCCTTCCAGCCGAGCGTGCGCAGGACGTGGTCCAGCAGGTACGTCGTGGTCGTCTTGCCGTTGGTGCCCGTCACGGCGAACGTCGTCAGCTGCGTCGCGGGCTCCCCGTACACCCAGGCCGCGACGCGACCCAGGACGGCGCGGGGGTCCTCGGTCACGAGGACCGGCACACGCTCCTCCCCCGCGTCGGCGAGCAGCCGCGCTCCCTGCGGGTCCGTCAGCACGACCCGCGCACCACGGGAGATCGCGTCGCTCGCGAACCTCGCACCGTGCGTGCCCGCGCCAGGCAGGGCGACGAAGAGGTCGCCGTCGGCGACGACGCGGTTGTCCGAGGCCACGGACCAGATCTCGGCCGCACCGAGGGCGTCCGGCCCCTGGTCCGACGCCGTCCCCCCGGCGGCGGCGGCAAGGCCGAAGGTGGTCGCGAGCTCCCGGGCCGTGCGGTGCACGGACGTGGCGGGACGAAGGCGGTCGATCGGGGATGTCACGAGTAGAACCTACCGTGCGTCGGGGTCTCGCCCGGTCGGCGAGGACGCCCGGACCGGGTACTTCACGGGACCTTCACGCGCGCCGGGCATCCTCGGCGCGCGCCGGGGCCGCCCGTGTGGGAACCCCCACAGGGCGGCTCCGCGAACCCCGTCCACGGGCCGCGCGGCCGAGGGCCCGCGGGTGGCCGGGCCGGTCCTGCGCCCAGCCCTCTCCCACGGTCTCGTGACCCGACGACCGAGCCGCCCGGCCGACCGGGGGCCGCGCTCACCACTCGGTCGCGTAGGGCTCCTCGACCTTCGAGCTCGGCGGGACGTTCATGTGCTGGAGCGTGAAGCCCATCACGTCCTTGAACACCGGGGCCGCGACGAGCCCACCGTAGATCGTCGTGCGGGGGTTCTTGAGGAAGACCGCGACCGTGTACTGCGGGTCGTCCGCCGGGGCCACGCCGATGAACGACGCCATGATGTCCGTGAGGCGGCCGTCCGCACCGACCTCCTCCGCCGTGCCCGTCTTGCCCGCGACCCGGTAGCCGTCGATCGCCGCCGCAGCACCCGAGCCGTCCTGGACCACGGCCTCCATCATGTGCAGGACCTGGTCCGCGGTCGACTCCGAGACGACCTGGGTCGTCTCTCGGGGTGGGGCCGGGGTGAAGACCCCGTCCGGACCGGTCGTGCCCTTGAGGAGGGTCGGGGCCACGCGCGTGCCGCCGTTCGCGATCGTCGAGAAGACGCTCGTGGCCTGGACCGCGTTGACCGCCAGGCCCTGACCGAACAGGACCGCGTACTCGGTGCGCCCGTCCCACTTCTCGGCCGGCGCCAGCAGCCCCGCGGACTCGCCCGGGAGCCCGAGACCGGTCTTCGACCCGAACCCGAACTCCCTCAGATAGTCCTCGCGGACCGACTTGGGCAGGTCCTGGCCGACCATCACGGTCCCCGTGTTCGACGACTGCGCCAGGATCCCCGCGAGCGTCAGCCTCTCGACGCCGTGCTGGTGCGAGTCCTTGAAGGTCTCGCCGTTCGCCGTCGTGTAGGTGTACCCGACCTCGTACTGGCTCGCGGGGGTCGCGAGCCCCTCCTCGATCACGGCCGCCATCGTGACGACCTTGCCCGTCGACCCCGGGGCGAAGACGTCCTTGACCGCACGGCTGCCGTCGGCGACGCGTGAGCTGGACCGGTCGTTCGGGTCGATCGCCCCCGAGTCGGCCAGGGCGAGGACCTCCTGGGTCCTGACGTCCTGGACCACCGCGATCCCGTAGTCGGCCCCCGTCTCGGCGACCGCCTTGTCGATCGAGTCCTGCGCCTTCCACCCGATGTCGCGGACGAGGGTCAGGGCCACCGAGTCTCCTGGCACGGCCTCGACGCTCTCCCGGGTGCTGCCCGGGATGCGCACGCCGCCCGCGCCGCCCGCCCGCTGGAAGAGCTCGGTGCCCGGCGTCCCCGTGAGGAGGTCGTCGTAGGTCGCCTCGATCCCCCCGAGCCCCACGACCTGCTCGGTCGCGCCGTCCTCCGACGGCTTGGCACCGACGTACCCGACGATGTTCCCCGCCGTGGTACCCGCCGGATAGGTGCGCTCCGTGGTGAGCTTCGTGCTGATGTAGGCCGAGACGCCGAGCTCGACGATCTGGCGCTGGACCTCCGGGACCACGTCCTTCTTGAGGACCACGTTGCGGTTGACCCGGCCGTTCGTCCCGCTGAGCTGGGCCGCGAGCTCCGGCGCCGAGCGGTCGAGGATGGGAGCGAGCAGCCTGGCGAGCGCGACCGCTCCCTTGCCCTCGACCTGCTTCCCGTCCACCGTGTGCCGTGCCGAGGGCTCGAAGTCCGGGATCGTCTTCTGGTCCGCAGAGACCGTGTACCGGTCGATCGACGTGGCCAGCACCACGCCGTCGGCGTCCGTGATGTCCCCCCGGTGCGCCATCGTCACGTGCGACTGCGTGCGCTGGTTCTCCGCGGCCTGGGCGAGGCTCGGACCGATCACGACCTGGACGTACACCAGGCGGACCGTGAAGACCAGCAGGACGGCCAGCGCGATACCCATGATCCAGCGTTGGCGGTGCTCCGGACGGCCCGGGGCGGGCACGGCCGCGACGGCGGGTCGACCGAGACCCGTACCACGTCCCGAACCGCTGAGCCCCACGGCCGATCCCTGCGCGCCGGTCGCACCGCGCACGGGCGACGACTTCCGCACGGCCCGGCCGGGCTTGCGCGGCGCCTCGCCCGACGTCGACGGTCGCGGGGTGCCGCCTCGGCCCGTCGCCGCGCCCGACGACCGGGTCGACGCGCTCGTGCGGGACGAACCGACCTGACGCGACTGCTCGCCGCGCCCCGGCCGGTCCGCCCCACCGGTCACGGGGTGCTCCCTGCCTCCGGCGCTCCCACGATCGCGCCGTCGGACAGGCGCAGCATCGTCGGCGCATCGGACTCGACCATGCCCAGCGCGGCGGCCCGGCCGGGGAGCGACGTCGCCGCGGCCTGCAGCTGCGAGTGCAACGACTGCGTGTCCTGCTCGAGCACGCCCGCCCTGGTCCGCAGGTCAGAGAGCTGGTAGGACCCCTTGGCCATCGTCGTGTTGAGCAGCAGCGCACCCAGGAGCGCAGCTCCGAGGATCGACATGCACAGGACCAGGAAGGGAACCCGCGAGCGCACCTGCAACGGGGCGCGGACGGCTTCGAGCCGAGGGCGGTGGGACCGTCCCGCGGCCCCCCCGGGCAGGGCGGTGAGCGACGGCCTGCGGGCAGGGGCAGGGCTGGTCGACGTCAGAGGCCGAGCGGTGGCCTGTCGTGGGCTCATGGCTTGTTCTCCCCTCGCGGGCGGTGGCGTAGGTGGTCAGGTGTGGGGCGCAGCCTCTCGGCGGCGCGCAGTCGTACCGAGGCCGAGCGCGGGTTGCGCTCGAGCTCCTCCGGTGGTGCCTCCTCGGCACCGCGGACGAGCAGCTTGAGATAGGGCTTGTGGGTCTCGGGCTCGACGGGCAGCCCGGCGGGCGCGCTCGACGTCGCACCGCGAGCGAGCTCCCGCTTGACGATCCGGTCCTCGAGCGACTGGTAGGACTCGACGACGATCCGGCCGCCGACCGCGAGGGCGTCGACGGCCGCCGGGACCGCACGCCCGAGCACCTCGAGCTCGCCGTTGACCTCGATCCGCAGCGCCTGGAAGGTGCGCTTGGCAGGGTTGCCCCCGGTCTTGCGCGTGGCGGCCGGGATGTTGGCCCGCACGAGGTCCACGAGCGCGGCGCTGCGGGTCCAGGGCTCGACCTCACGACGACGCACCACGGCCCGCGCGATGCGCTGTGCGAAGCGCTCCTCCCCGTACTCCCGCAGGATCCTGGTCAGGTCGCGCTCGTCATAGGTGTTGAGGACGTCCGCAGCGGTCAGGCCCGTCGTCGTGTCCATGCGCATGTCGAGCGGCGCGTCCTGGGCGTAGGAGAACCCGCGCTCGGACTCGTCGATCTGCAGCGACGAGACGCCGAGGTCCATCAGGACACCCTGGACGGCAGGAAGACCCAGGTTCGCGAGAACCTCCCCGATCTCGTCGTACACGGCGTGCACGGCCTGGAACCGCTCACCGAACCGGGCGAGCCGCTCGGAGGCGAGCGCGATGGCCTGCGGGTCTCGGTCGATCCCCACCACGCGCGCGGTGGGCACCTGCTCGAGCACCGCCTCGGTGTGGCCGCCCATCCCGAGGGTGCAGTCGACGAGCACCGAGCCGGGCTCGGCGAGGGCGGGGGCGAGGAGGTCCACGCACCGTTGCAGGAGGACCGGGACGTGGCGGTCCTCCGCTCCTGATCCTGACGTGCTGCGAGGTGTGGTCATGACGCCTCCTTCCTGATGGGTCCTCGTCGGGTCGATGAGGGGTGGAGCATGTGGTGCGGTGCCTGTCTGTCGTGCGGTCTGCCAGCCGTGTGTCGCTGCTGTCCTTGCGGTGCTGCCGGGGAACGCCGTCCTGCTGTCTCGCGGTCCCGCCCGATCAGGTCTCCCTCCGCGTCCTTTCTGGCGCCGGGGAAGTGCGCCAGACCGGGCGGGAGGAGGCCTCATCGTGCGGAGCCTGTTCACCTGCTGCTCGTGCTGTCCGTGCTCGGTGTCTCGTGCCGGGCGGACCCGGGGCCCTGGGCTCAGAAGCGCAACGCTGGAAGCACCTCCTCGGCCGTGGCCGCGTACTCGGCCTCCTGGTCGGCGAGGTACGCCTCCCAGGCCGTGGCGTCCCAGATCTCGACCCGGGTGCCGGCGCCGATCACGGCGACGTCGCGGTCGAGCCCTGCGTACGTCCGCAGCGCGGCAGGGATCGAGATCCTGCCCTGCTTGTCCGGGATCTCGTCGCTGGCCCCCGAGAGGAACACACGGAGGTAGTCCCGCGCCTGCTTGCTGGTGACGGGGGCCTGGCGGATCTGGTCGTACATCCGACGGAACTCGTCCATCGGCAGGAGGAACAAGCACCGCTCCTGCCCCCTGGTCATGACCAGCCCGGAGGCGAGCTGACCACGGAACTTCGCAGGCAGGATGAGCCGCCCCTTGTCGTCGAGCCGAGGGGTGTACGTCCCGAGGAGCAGGCTCGGAGAACCGCCGAACGACTCGTTCACCAGACTCCACCTCCCCTCCCGCTCCCTCGTCCTCCACAGTACTCCACAAGCCTCCACCGAGCCCGAGATATGGCGCCCATTTCACCCCTCTTCGCAGAATCTCCGCAGGTCAGGACACATGGATCGACGTGGAGCGCGCCGCGCCGCGCGCCGCGACCGCACGGGGGCTTCGCGCAGTACGCCCGGCTCGTCCCCCTGCTGCGCACCCCCGGCACCGGTCCCGGGATCCGGACGTGGGGGGAAGTGGGGAGGTTGGTCAACTAGGCTCGACCTTCCAGACGTCAGGCGTGACCAACGGAGGTTCTCGTGCTCACCGACTACTCCACCGCGCCACGGCGCGACGGGATCGATCCTCTCGGGGAGCTCGTCGAGGCGACCGGGCGGATCCGGACCCGGATCGAGTCGGTGATCTCCGGGCGACCCGAGCTCGTCCACCTCACCGTGGCCGTCCTCCTCGCCGAGGGACACCTCCTCCTCGAGGACGTGCCCGGTGTCGGCAAGACGACCCTCGCCAAGGCCCTCGCAAGGACCATCGACTGCCAGGTCGGGCGCATCCAGTTCACCCCGGACCTGCTCCCCAGCGACCTCACCGGGGTCAACATCTTCCGCACGGAGACCCACGACTTCGAGTTCCGCCGGGGTCCGGTGTTCTCCAACATCGTCATCGGGGACGAGATCAACCGGGCATCGCCCAAGACGCAGTCCGCACTGCTCGAGTGCATGGAGGAAGGTCAGACGACGGTGGACGGGACCACCCACCGGCTCCCTCGCCCGTTCCTCGTCGTCGCCACGCAGAACCCGGTCGAGATGGAGGGCACGTACCCCCTCCCAGAGGCGCAGCGCGACCGCTTCATGGCCCGGCTCACCGTCGGCTACCCGGACCTGGACGCCGAGCTCGAGATGCTCGACCGCCAGGAGTCCGACACCCCCCTCGAGCACATCGAACCGGTCGTCGACGGCTCGACGATCCTGCGCTTCGCCCAGGTCGTGCGGTCGGTCTACGCCTCGCTCGCCGTCAAGCGCTACGTGCTGGAGCTGGTGACCCAGACCAGGGAGCACCCGGGCCTCAAGCTCGGGGCGTCGCCCCGCACCTCGCTCCAGCTGCTGCGGGCCGCGAAGTCGGTCGCGGCGATGGCGGGCCGCGACCACGTCCTGCCCGACGACGTCCAGCTGCTGGCGCAGCCCGTGCTCGCGCACCGGCTGATCCTGTCGACCGAGTCCAGGCTCGCGGGACGCACGACCGAGCAGGTGGTCCGCGGGATCGTCGAGGCGACCCCGATCCCCGCCCACTCGACGACGGAACGTCGCTGACGTGTCCGGCTCACGGCGTCCGCCACCGCGCCGGGGACGGACGGCGCAGGTCCGGCCCACCGCCCGAGGGACCGCCGTCCTCGCGGCGAGCCTCGTGCTCGTCGGCACGGGCACGGCGCTCGGCCTGACCGACATCGTCGGGCTCGGCGCCGCGGGTCTGCTCGTCGTCGCGACGGCGTGGGCGTGGATGGTGCTGCGCCGGATCGATCGCGGCCGGGGTGCCCTGCGCGTCTCTCGCCGGATCGAACCGGATCCCGCGGTCCGCGGCACCCAGGTCACGACCCGGCTCCTCGTCTCCCCCGTCTCGCCGAACGCGACGTCCCTCGGCCGGCTCGCCCGGCTGCGGATCAGCGAGCAGGCCGCTGCCGAGCTCTGCGAGCACGACGCCCTGCGCGCACAGGTCGTCTCCCATCCCGACCGGATCGCCGTCCGCTACCGGATCCGTCCCGAGCACCGGGGCCGCTGGCCGCTCGGCCCGGTGCTCACCAGCAGGGTGGACCTCTTCGGCCTCGTCCGCGCAGGACAGTCCCTCGGAGAGGCGAGCACCGTCTCGGTCCGCCCTCGCACGACCGAGCTGGCGGTCCGCGGATCACGAGCCTTCGGCGACCTCGCCCGGTCCAGGAACGGCGCACGGACCTCGTCGAGCGACGACAGCGTCCTGCGGGAGTACGTCGCGGGCGACGACCCGCGTCGCGTCCACTGGGCCACGGCCGCCCGGCGCGGGCAGCTCATGGTGAGGACCGACGAGAACGCGGGCATGGCGTCGGTCACGGTGCTCCTCGACCGAGGTGTCCTCCCGCCGCCCGACACGGACCGGTCCTCGGCGGCGGCCCAGGACGGTGAGTGGGCGGTCGAGGCCGCGGCGTCCGTCGCCGTCACGCTGCTGGGGGCTGGCCACCCGGTCCGCCTCGTCGCGTCGTCGGCAGCCCCGACACTCGACGCCTACCCCTACTCCACCGGACGCACGAGCGACGGTGCGGCCCAGATCCTCGACGACGCGATCGACCTCGGTGGTCACGCCAACCCGCGCGACGCCGAGCGCGCACTCGCCGCGACCGCCGACGCCCTGCGGGCCTCCCGTCGCCCCGGCGAGCTCACGGTCGCCGTGCTGGGCCCCCTCGGGGCGATCTCCGGGCCGTCCGTCGCTCCGCTGGCGGGCGACGGCAACCACTGGGCGTTCGTCGTCGCGCCGGACGGGGACGGCCTGGGCAGCGCCGTCCAGGACACGCTCTCCATGCTGCGCGCGATCGGCTGGCTCGCCGTCTCCGTCGACCCGCGCGCGACCACGGTCAGCGCAGCATGGAACAGACTCATGGAGGAGCACCGGTGACCGCCACGCCCACCCCGGCGACGAGCGCGCTCTCGCGCGAGGTCGTCCTGCGGATCGTCGCCACCTCCGTCCTCGTCGCCGTCGCCACGCTCGCCTCGTTCCGAGCGCTCACCGTGCTCATCGGACCAGGGCAGTGGACCCGGACGGGCACGGCGTTCGTGCTGGCGCTCACCCTCGTGACCGGGGGCACCCGGCTCCTGCTGGAGCGTGGCCGCGAAGCCCGGCCCGGACGCCACGACATCGGGTTCCGCGGCGTCGTCCCGACGCTCGTTGGCCTGGTCGTCGGCGCCTGGGGGCTCCTGGCCGTGTTCGGCGGACCCACCTCGCGCGGCATCGACCTGGCGATCAGCGGCGCGAGCATCGACCGGCTGCTCGCACGCCTCGGTGCAGGGCAGCGGCTGGTCGCCGAGGAGGTCGCCCCGATCGACTCCTCGTTCCCGCTCGCCCTGATCGCGGTGGCCGGGACGATCCTCGTCCTCCTCGCCACCGACCTCGTCGTGGCCGGCCTCCGCTTCCCGTCCGCGGCGGCGCTGCCGCTCCTGGCCCTGTGGATCCCTCCGCTGGTCATCGAGGGCTCGATCCCGCCGCCGGTCTTCGTCGTGACGGTCGTCGCGCTCCTCCTGCTGGTCGCGGTCGACAACCCGCATCGTGTGGCCCGTCGCCGAGGCGCCGTGCCCGCACCCGTCGGGCCCGCCGCGCGGACCTTGCGCGCGGGCGGGATCCTGGGTGCCACTGCTGCGATCGCCGTGCTGGCCCTGGTCGCGGGTACCGCGGCCGGTGCGATCCCCCAGGTCCTGAGCTCGCCGTGGTCGTCCTTCTTCACGAGCGCCGGCCCGACCGTGCGCCTGGCCAGCGACCTCGACATGGAGGAGAACCTCGGCGCCCGCTCCCAGGAGGTCGCGCTGACGTACGAGTTCCCGCAGGAGATCGACCAGGGAGGCGCGAGCACCGGCATCGGCCCCCTGCGCATGTTCACGCTCACCGGCTTCGACGGGAAGAGCTGGCGACGCGGTGACTCGCGTCAAGGGCCCCCGGTCGACGCCGGGCAGGTCCTGTGGCCCGACGACCCCGGGGCCGGGCCGGCCGAACCCAGGACGGTCGCCGTCACGCTCCGGACCCTGCGCGACGAGAAGCTCGTCCTTCCGACCGAGCCCCGGTCCGTCGACGTCGACGGCGAGTGGTTCTACGACGACTCGCGCGACGAGGTGACCGGCAACTCAGCGACGACACCGGGCATGACCTACTCGTTCGAGGTCTTCGCCCGCGACCTGACCGCCGACGCCCTGCGCGCGAGCACCGGTGACGACCTCGACGACCCGAACGTCGTCGAGGTGCCCGAGAGCGCGCACCGGGACGACGTCCGCGCCCTCGCCGAGGAGATCGTGGCGGGCACGACGACCCGCTACGACGCTGCGGTCGCCCTGCAGTCCTACTTCCGTGACGGGAGCAACTTCACCTACTCCACCGAGGTCCCCGAGGGCGCGACCGACGACACGGTCTGGAACTTCCTCCAGGACCGGGAGGGGTACTGCGTCCAGTTCGCCACGTCCATGACGATGATGGCCCGAACCGTCGGGATCCCGGCCCGCCTGGCCGTGGGCTTCCTGCCCGGCGAACGGGCGAGCGACAACGTCTTCCAGGTGACCGGCAAGGACTCGCACGCGTGGCCGGAGCTGTACTTCCCCGGTCAGGGGTGGGTCCGGTTCGAGCCGACGCCCGCGGTACAGGCCGGGCCGGTGCCCGCGTGGGCAGACCCGTTGCTCGGGCCCGCGAGCGACGACTCGACCCCGGTGCCGGGTGACGCGGCGACGAGCCAGGCCGGACCGAACGCGACTCCGGGAGCGGTCCAGTCCACGGCCCCGGCCCCGGGGGTCGGTTCCGGTTCGCTCGGCGACGAGGCGTCCTCTGGACGTGGCTGGAGCATGGGCCTGATCGCCCTCGTGGCCGTCCTCGTGCTGTCGGGGCTGGGGTGGCTCGTGGCGCGACGCCGCGGCGGGGCTTCGGCGGAGCCCGACGTCGAGTCGACGTGGACGGACCTCGTCCGGCAGCTCGACGACCTGGGCATCAGCTGGCACGGCTCCGTGACGCTTCGCCAGGTTCCTGCCGTCGTGGCGGCTCAGGTGGCGGAGAGGACAGGCCGACACCTGCCGGACGCGACGACCGACGCCCTCGTCGCCCTGGCCACAGAGGTGGAGCTGGAGCGCTACGCGCGCACCTGGTCACCTCCGCCGCCGGGCGACCTCGCCGCTCTGCGGGACAAGGTGGTCGCGGGAGTCCGGGACGAGCTCAGCGACCGCCCTGCTCGCGTCGACGGTCCCAACGCTCTTCCAGTCGGTTGAGGAAGCCCTGACGGGGCGCCCCGCTCTTGCCGCTCTTCGCGGAGGACTTGGGGGGAGTGACCTTGCCGTGCTCGTCCACGACCCCGACCGGTCCGGTCGTCGACTTGCGAGGCGCGGAGAAGGCGAACGCCACTCCTGCGAACATCACCACGAATCCGACCACTCCCAGCACGGGTGAGGCCGACGCCGCACCGAAGACCAGGAGCAGCAGTCCCCCGACCACGCCGATACCTGCGGCTACGTAGCGCAGGCCCGACTTGCGGGGGCTCGACTGAAGCGTCGTCGCCAACCGCGGATCATCCGAGGTCAGCGCTCTTTCCATCTGTTCCAGTACGCGCTGCTCGTACTCTGACAGAGGCATGGGCACCCCCGGTTCTCAGCGGTTGATATGTGTCCCCCTCAGGATAGTTCGACATCTGCCCGCGTGGTAGTCGAGCGCCTGCGGGTGGACGCCGGCCCGATCGAATTCACCCCAAAACGGTCGCGGATCCGGTCGAGCGCCCTCTCGGCCTCACGCTGCGCACCGGGGGCCTCCTGCACCGACTCCTCGAGGGTCGGCTGCTCGACCGAGGCGCCTCGACGTTCGAGATTCTCCGCACGCACGCCCACGAGCCGGACGGGCAGGCCACGCCGGTCGACCCCTCGGGCGAGCTCGAGCGCCACCGAGTGGATCTCCTGCGCGACGTCGGTGGGCGAGGAGAGCGTCCGCGAACGCGTCAGCGTCCGGAAGTCCGACGTCCGGACCTTGACCGAGACGGTCCGCGCCACGAACCCCTGGCTGCGCAGACGCGTGGCGCAGCGGTCCGCGAGCCCCAACAGGGCCGATCCGATGATCACGAAGTCGTAGAGGTCCTGCGCGAAGGTCGTCTCCGCACCGATGCTCTGCTCGGCACGCCCCGGTTCGACGGGACGGGGGTCCCGACCCCAGGCGAGGTCGTGCAGGTGCGCCCCGGCAGCCTTGCCGACCGCGGCCTGCAGTGTCGCGACGTCCGTGTCGGCGAGCTCCGCGACGGTCGTGATCCCCCACCCCGCGAGCGTCTTCTCGGTCCGCTCCCCGACCCCCCACAGCGCGCCGGCCGGCAACGTGCGCAGGAACGGGACGGTCGAGGCGGCCGGGACCAGGAGGACGCCGTCGGGCTTGGCGTGCGTCGACGCGAGCTTGGCGACGAACTTGGTCGCGGCGATCCCCACCGAGCAGGTGATGCCGACCTCCGCCCGGACCCTCGCCCGCAGGTCCCGGGCGATGAGGGTGGGCGCGCCGAGCCGGCGACGAGCACCGCTCACGTCCAGGAACGCCTCGTCGATGCTGATCTGCTCGACCAGCGCCGTGATTTCGCGGACGATCTCCATGACCGCCCGCGAGGCGTCCTGGTACGCACGGTGATCGGGCGGCAGCACGACGGCCTGGGGGCACAGCCGGCGAGCGAGCGCCATGGGCATGGCCGAGTGGACGCCGAAGGCGCGGGCCTCGTACGTCGCGGCGAGGACGACGCTGCGCTCGGCACCGCCGACGATCACGGGGCGCCCCACGAGCTCCGGCCGGCGCGTCAGCTCGACCGACGCGAAGAAGGCGTCCATGTCCACGTGCATGATCGAGCAGCCCGACTCGTCGTCACCCCAGTCGCGGCGGGCCAGGGCGGCCCGCGGGCCGCGGCTCACCGCGCGCTCCGCCGGACGGTGCTCATGAGGCCGCGACCCGCAGCGAAGGGTGGCGCACGAAACCGACCCCCGGGTCGACCAGCATGGCGACCTCGTCGCGGAAGTCCTCGGCGCAGGCCATGATCTCGTCGGCCTGCCGGGCCTCGACCGCATCGAAGCGACCGGCGTCGACGGCCGCCCGGATCCGCGCCCCGCCCGCGAAGTAGACCGACCAGGCGGACAGCCCCGGCTCGACGAGCGCGAGCATGTCCCAGACGGACCGGGCGCGCGACCGGGGGGACGGCCTGCCGCGGAGCGCGACGACCGCGGCCGCGGAACGCAGCGCACCCAGGTGCGAGTGGACGAAGCGCTCGGCCGGGTCCGCCGTGAGCCCGGCGGCGACGAGCTCGGCGTCGGCACGGGCCAGGAGGCGCACGACCTCGGGAGCCACGAATCCTGCTCCAGGGAGCGCGCTGTGCTGCGTGGTCATCGGAACACCTCCATGCCAACTATCGAACACCTGTTCGATCCTGTCAATCCTCCGGGCGACCGTCCGGCGGGCCCCCGACGACGCGGCGCCGCCTCACGGTCTCGGACCGCCTACGGTTGACCCCATGGGCCGCAAGACCACCGGGCGCTCGTCCCGCCGTACCTCAGCATCCACCTCGCCACCCACAGAGACCGGCCCGTCGTCACGGCGCGGCCGCGCGGGCGCCCGGCACCAAGGTGCCGAGAGCACCCGCGACCTGCCCACCGAGGAGGTCCGCACCTCGACGGGCACCGCCCGGCTGGTGCCGGACCCGGACGGCAGCACGGGCGTCACCCTCCTCGTCAACGGGGTGCCCAGCTCGCACCTGGACCTCGCCGACCCGGGCCTGCTCACGTTCGAGTACATGCAGCAGATGGCGGCGGTCCTCGCCGCACTCCCCTCCGGGCCGCTGCGGGTCGTGCACCTGGGCGCCGCCGGGTGCACGTTCGCCCGGTACGTCGAGCACGAGCGGCCGGACTCCCGGCAGGTCGCGGTCGACCTCGACGCCGACCTCGTCACGCACGTGCGCGAGTGGTTCGCCCTCCCCCGCGCGCCGCGCCTCAGGCTGCGCGCCGGCGACGCTCGCACGGAGCTCGCGACCCTGCCCGACGCGAGCGCCGACGTCGTCGTGCGCGACGTCTTCGCGGGTGACACGACCCCGGAGCACGTCACGACGACCGGCTTCGTGCGCGAGGTCCTGCGCGTCCTGCGTCCCGGCGGCGTCTACCTCGCGAACTGCGCCGACCGCCCGCCGCTCGCGCTCGTCCGGGCCGAGGTGGCGACGGCGGTCTCGGCCCTCGTCACCGACGGCGCCACCGACCGGGGCGTCTGGGGCGACGTGGGACTCATCGCCGAGCCCGGACAGCTCAAGGGCCGCCGCTACGGGAACCTGGTCCTGGTCGCGGTCCGTGGCGCGGCCGCCGCCTCGACCGGTCCGTCCGAGGGCTCCGCCCCGGCCGGGCTCGACCTGCACGACGCGACGCTCGCACGCGCGCTGCGGAGCCTGCCCGTACCGGCCACGCTGCTGACGGGCGAGGACGTGCGCCGGTTCGCCGGCACCGCGGCGCCGCTCGAGGACCCCCCGGGGCCCGTCCCGCCCGCCGGTCCCGCCTCGTCGTCGCCCGACGACGCCACGCGCCCGGGTGCGCGGCCGGAGGACGAGCGCGACGCCGTCGGGCCGGGGAAGGACTGACACAGCACGGAGGCCGCACCCCACGCCGGGGTGCGGCCTCCGTCACCGACCCGCGAGAGTCGGCACACGATCAGGGAGATCAGAGCGGGCGGACGTTCTCCGCCTGCGGGCCCTTGGGCCCCTGGGTGATCTCGAACTCGACCCGCTGAGCTTCTTCGAGCGACCGGTAGCCCTGGGCCTCGATCGCGGAGTAGTGGACGAAGACGTCGGCGCCGCCGCCGTCCTGGGCGATGAACCCGTAGCCCTTCTCAGCGTTGAACCACTTCACAGAACCCTGCGCCATGCTGTTCCTCGTACCTTCTGTCCATGCGGGGACATCCGCGAACGGACCCTTCGCCCGTTCATCGAGCCGCAGCCACGCGGACCCGCGACGCGCTCCGCGAGGTCCGGTCGTGGCGACCGCCGGTTGGACTGGCACGACCCCGGCGGACCGGGATCCTGCTGCGCCGATACCGGTTCACGCGAAGGCATGTCTCGAGCACGTCACTGCAACGAGACTTAGTTTTGCACGGTGAAGGTGAAGTTCGCCACGTCAGGCGCCGAGGAAATACCGTGATTCGTCCGCACAACCTCCGCAGAACCTCCGCGAGCGGCCCTCACTCCCCCGTCTGCTGGGCAAGGAAGCGTTCGAACTCGGCCCCGAGCTCGTCAGCAGTCGGAATAGGGGCCGACTCCGCGAGCAGGCTCGTACGGCCCACCGAACGGGCGAACGCGTCGTACTGCTCCTCGAGCGCACGCACGACCGCGGTGACCTCCTCCGACTCGGCCATCTGACGCTCGACCTCCGCCACGGCCTCCTGGGCCCCCGCCGTGAGCGCCGCGACCCGCAGGTCCAGACCCGTCGAGCGCTGGACGTTCTCGAGCGCCACCACGGCGGCGGGCGGGAACGGCGACTGCGCCAGGTAGTGCGGCACGTGGACCGTGAAACCCATCGCGTCGTGCCCCGACTCCCCCAGGCGCAGCTCGAGCAACGAGGCCAGCGAGCCGGGGACCTTGACGGTGCCGAACCACGACGTGTGGTCCTCGATCAGCTCGCGCCGGGTCGCGTGCGCCGTCACCGACAGCGGGCGCGTGTGCGGGATGCCCATGGGGATGCCGTGGAAGCCCACGACGAGCGACACGTCGAAGCGGCGCACGAGCTCGCGCAGCGCGGCGACCACGCGCTCCCACTGCAGGTCCGGCTCCATGCCGTGCAGGAGAAGGAAACCCGTGCCCTCGGCGTCGCGCACGTGGTCGATCGCGAGGAACGGCTCGTCGTACGACGCCCACCGGTCCGCGTCGAACACCATCGTCACTCGCTTCGAGCGGTAGTCCAGGAGCTGGTCCACGTCGAACGTGACCAGTCGCGTGACCTCGAACTCCTCGAGCAGGTGCTCGACCGCGAGCTCGCCGGCCGTCCCCGCGTCCACGAACCCGCGCACCGAGTGCAGCATGACCGGGCCCGTCGCGCGGACGGCAGCCTCTCCCTGCGTCCCCGTCGCCGCGGGCAGGACGCGCGCCACAGCGGCCTCGTCCACCTCGTAGATCTCTCGTGGGTCCAACACCAGATGCTCCTCCGTCGTCGTCCTCGCCCGCCCAGGTCGGCGGCCGGGCGGTGCCGGCACGGTTCTCGGGCGGTTCGATCACGACAACACCGAGGGCCGCCCGATGCTTCCCGCGCAGAGGGCCGGGGCGTCCCGGCCGCACGAGCGCGCACGTGTCAGCCGCGCAGGCGCGCGCAGTCCCGGCTGCGCAGCGTGCGAGGCACCCGGCCACGCCGCCGCGCGAGGATCTCAGCGGGCGGGCAGGCGGACCACGGTGACGAAGAAGTCGTCGATCTGGCGCACGACGTCGATGAACCGGTCGAAGTCGACCGGCTTGGTCACGTAGGCGTTCGCGTGCAAGGAGTACGACCGCACGACGTCCTCCTCGGCCTCCGACGTCGTCAGGACGACCACGGGGATCTGGCGCAGGGCCGGGTCGGACTTGAGCTCGCCGAGCACCTCGCGCCCGTCCATGCGGGGCAGGTTCAGGTCGAGCAGGATGAGGTCGGGCGTCGGGGCGTCGGCGTACTCGCCCTCCTTGCGCAGGAAGGCCATCGCGCTGACGCCGTCGCTGACCACCGAGAGGCGGTTGGTGACCTTGTGGTCCTCGAAGGCCTCACGCGTCATGAGCACGTCACCGGGGTCGTCCTCGACCAGCAGGACGTCGATCACCTTGTGCCCGTTGCTCATCTCGTCCACCACGCCGTTCCTCGTCGTCGGGCTCCGGTCGGAACCACGCCGCGAGCCTAGTCGACGCCGACCGGACGGGCGCGGCTGCGCGCGCCGTGAGGGCCCGACCAAGGCTCGCGGGGCTCCTCACCGGGCCGACGGCGACGGCGTGCTCCCGACCGGGTCGTACTGGTGCGCGATCGTGAACCGGACGGTCGTGCCGCCGCCGACGGTCGGTTCGATCCAGATCCTGCCCCCGTGGTACTCGACGATCCGCTTGCACAGAGCGAGCCCGATCCCGGTGCCCTCGTAGACGTCCTTGGGGTGCAGCCGCTGGAAGATGACGAAGACCCGCTCCGCGTACTGGGCGTCGATCCCGATCCCGTTGTCGGCGACGGCGAACTCCCAGGCGCTGTCGAGCGCGCGGACCGCGACGTGCACCACCGGCGGTCGCTCGGGGTCCCGGAACTTGATGGCGTTCCCGACGAGGTTGACGAAGAGCTGTTCGAGCAGCCCCTTCTCCCCGCGCACCGTGGGCAAGGGGTCGTGCGTCACGGTCGTGCCCGTGGTCGTGATCTTCTCCTCGAGGTCGGAGAGCACCACCCCGAAGGCCTTCTCGAGGTCCACCGGGCCTCTCGCGGCGCCCGTGCGACCGACCCGCGAGAAGCCCAGCAGGTCCTGGATGAGGCGCTGCATCCGCTTCGCCCCGTCCACGGCGAACTCGATGTACTGGTCGGCCCGGTCGTCGAGCTGGCCGCCGTACCGCTTCTGCAGGAGCTGGGTGAACGACGCGACCTTGCGCAGCGGCTCCTGCAGGTCGTGGGACGCGACGTAGGCGAACTGCTCCAGGTCGCGGTTCGAGCGGGCGAGCTCCTGGGCCTGGGCCGCGAGGAGCTCGTGCGAGTGCTCGACCTCCGCGTGCGACGTGCGGATCTCCGCGACCTGGCTCACGAGCTCCCTGCGCATGTGCTCCACGTCGACCGCGAGCGCCCCGATCTCCCCCGGCGCCTGGACGGCGACCGGCTGGCGCAGGTTCCCGTCGCTGACGACCCGGACCTGATGGGCGAGCGTCGTCACCGGGTCGGTGATCCAGCGCTTGAGCACGCTCCAGAGGAAGCCCCCGACGAGGACCGCCGCCACGACGAGGACGACGACCGAGCCGAACAGCACCTGCGTCCACACCTCGAGCGAGCGGACCTTCTCCTCCCGGACCTCGCGGAGCACGGCGATGTAGTCGCCCGTCGCGGTCCGGGCCTCCGCGAAGAGCCGGGCGCCCTCGAGACGGTCGTCCGTGGTCACGGCGTCCGGGCCGTCCTGGCGCACCTTCTCGACAGCGGGCTGTGCGAACTCGACCGACCACGCGTGGACGGCCCGGGTCGCGTCGTCGAGCGCCGTGGCGACGGGGGACGACCTGGTGATGCGCTCGGCCGTGGCGTCGTCGTGGATCGCGCTGCCCCCTTCCTTCGCCAACGACCGGTCGAAGGCCTCGAGGTTCAGGGCGCTCCCGGTGGCCAGGTAGCCGCGCACCGAGGACTCGGCGTCGACCAGGGTCACGTAGGCGCTGTCGGCCTGCGTGACGGCCGTGAAGTACGGGTTGGTGACCTCGTCCTGGTAGCGCACCACGTTGACGAGCGCGACCACCGAGACGCAGACCACCACGAGGAGGATCGCCGCCGCGAGGACCAGCAGACCGCCGAGCCGACGCCGCAGCGACGGGCCCGGCGGTGGCGCGTCGGGGACCTCGCCGTCCAGCGGCTCGTCGTCCGGGGTCGAGGGCGGCGCACCGTCCGTGCCCGCGGGCGGCGTGCCGTCCGGGGACGGTCCCGTCACTGCGACCACCCGTCCGAGTCGGCGAGCGTCGCGGTCCGTTCGCCCCGGGCGTCCTGGTCGGGGCCGCCCCACCCGATCACGAGCACCGCCGCGTCGTCCGCGAGGGGACCGCCGTGCAGGGTGCGCACCCGACGGAAGAGCCTCTCGACGAGCCCTTCCCCGCCGTGCGCGAGCTCGGTGTCGACGGCCGCGACCAGCCCCTGGACCCCGAGCCGTTCGCGCCGACCGGGCGTCCCGCCGGCAGGCGGTGCGTCGGCAGGCGGTGCGTCGGCCTGGGGGCCCTCGGCGAGCGTCGCCTCGATCAGCCCGTCGGTGTAGAGCATGAGCGCCCAGGGCGCGTCGAGCGGCACGCGCTCTGGGCGCCACCCACCCGTGACGGGGATGCCCAGCGCCCGGCCTCGCGAGGTCGTCGGGAGCTCGGTGCACGAGCCCTGCAGGAGCAGCGGGGGCATGTGGCCCGCGAGGTAGAGGTCGACGCTTGCACGGTCCGGCGAAATGACGACCTGGCACAGGGTCACGAACACCTCGGGCCGGGCACGCTCCGGGACCAGGACACGTTCGACGAGGGGCAGGATCTCGGGGGGCGCGACGTCAGAGAGGACGAGGGTGCGCCACGCGGTGCGCAGGGTCGCGCCGAGCGCCGCCTCGTCCGGGCCGTGCCCTGCCACGTCACCGATCAGGCACAGGACGCTCCCGTCGGGCCGCTCGACGGCGTCGTAGAAGTCCCCACCCAGCAGCCCGTTGCCGCCCGGGATGTAGCCCACCATCACGGCGATGGTCTCGTCGGTCACGAGCGGCTTGGGCAGCAGGGCGTGCTCGAGCCGGGCGGTCTCGGCGGCGCGCACCTCGCTGCGGTACAGCGCACGCTGCTGCTCCTTGGAACGGCGGCGCTGCACGGAGTAGCGGACCGAGCGGCCCAGGAGGTCTCCGTCGACCTCGCCCTTGACCAGGTAGTCGTCGGCTCCCGCCGCCACCGCCTGGACCCCGAGGTCGATCCCGGTGTGCCCGGTGAGCACGACCAGAGCGGGTGGGTCCTGTCGGGACTGGAGCCGCTCGACCGCGGTCAGTCCCACCGCGTCCGGGAGGCCGAGGTCGAGCAGCACGCAGTGCACGTCGTGCAGGCGCAGCATCTCGAGGGCGACGTCGAGGGTCCTCGCCCGGTGCAGCTCGACCTTGACCCGTGCGTCGTCGAGGAGCTCCTCCACGAGGACCGCGTCCCCGTCGTCGTCCTCGACGAGCAGGACACGCAGGAGGTCTTCCGGGGACAGGACACCTGGGGTCCCGCTCTGCGGACGGGGCGACACGGGCTCAGTCACCACGACGCGCGCCTCCGGTCAGTCGCCATGGTTCCCGATCGTAGAGGACGCGGGCGCCTCGCGCTGGGAGGTGAGGCCCGTACGGCGCAGCCCGTGCGCTCGTGGGAGAGCGTGTCCACGCACGGGGCCGGTGGCGCCCGGTACGCGCGGGATCGGCAATAATGGACGGCTGCGTCGCGGGGCGCGCGAGCGGACCGCGAGGGACCAGACGACAGGACGGAACAGCGTGCGCGAGACGAGCGACCGGACGAGCGGGGCGTCGACCACCGGCGAGAAGGTCCGGCCGGAGGACGTCCCGACGTCGCACCGCCAGCACGAGATCACCACGGAGCAGAGCGTCGTCGACACGCTCTACGCGCGTCTCGACGAGCTACGGGCCTCCACCCGCTCGCGGCTCGCGGGGGTGCGCCGGTCCGGGCCCTCCGGGTCTCCCCAGAACCGTAGCGAGCGCGACGCGTTCGCGACCCTCTACGAGGACCGGCTGGCCCAGCTCGAGGCGGTCGAGGACCGGCTCGCGTTCGGCCGCCTCGACCTGGAGGACGGTGCGACCCGCTACGTCGGGCGCATCGGCCTGTCCGACGAGGAGCACACGTCCATCCTCACCGACTGGCGTGCTCCGGCCGCGCAGTCGTTCTACCGCGCGACCGCGGCGCACCCGGACGGGGTCCGACGCCGCCGTCACCTCGTGACCCAGGGGCGCTCGGTCACGGGCATCGAGGACGAGGTCCTCGACCTCACCTCGGGAACGGTCGCCGAGTCGTCCCTGTCGGGCGAAGGTGCTCTGCTCGCCGCGATGGCCGCAGGTCGCACGAGCCGCATGGGCGACATCGTCGCGACGATCCAGGCCGAGCAGGACGCGATCATCCGCTCCGAGCTCGCCGGGGCGCTCGTGGTGCAGGGCGGGCCGGGCACGGGCAAGACCGCCGTGGCGCTGCACCGCGCCGCCTACCTGCTGTACGCGCACCGGCGCCTGCTCGAGCGCTCGGGCGTGCTGCTCGTCGGGCCGAGCCTGTCCTTCCTGCACTACATCGACCAGGTCCTGCCCTCGCTCGGCGAGACGGGCGTCGTGAGCACGACCGTCGCCGAGCTCCTCCCGGGCCTCGTCGCCGACGGCGAGGAGGCCCCCGAGGTGGCCCGCATCAAGGGCCGCGCGTCCTGGGCCCGGATCGTCCAGCGGGCCGTCCGGGCTCGCCAGCGCGTCCCCGCCGAGGACCAGCACCTGCGCATCGACGGGCACGACCTCGTGATCCGGCGCGCGGACGTGCGCGAGGCGATCGCCAAGGCCCACCGCACGCACAAGCCGCACAACCTCGCCCGGGTCCCCTTCGTGCGCGAGATGCTGGGCCGCCTCGCCGACCAGTACGTGACGCAGCTCGGCGGGCCGGTCGCCCCCGAGGAGCGGGCCGAGGTGATCGACGACCTGCGCCACCAGCGGGAGATCCGGATCGCGCTCAACCTCGCGTGGATGCCGCTGACGCCGGAGCGCCTGATCGAGGACCTGTTCATCAAGCCGCACCGGCTCGCAGAGGCCGCGCCCGACATGTCACGCGCCGACCGTGCCGCGCTCGCGCGCCCCAAGGGCTCGCCGTGGACCCCTGCGGACGTCCCGCTCCTGGACGAGGCCGCCGAGCTCCTGGGCGAGGACGACCAGGCCGCCCGCGCCCAGGCCAAGGCCGAGGCCGCGGAACGGGCGGCCAGCCTGGACTACGCGCGTCAGGTCCTCGAGTCGTCCGGCGCAGGCGGCGGGATCGTGGGTGCGGAGATCCTCGCCGACCGGTTCGCCGGGGGTGGCTCGCGCCTGACGACGGCCGAGCGTGCCGCGCAGGACCGGACGTGGACCTACGCGCACGTCGTGGTCGACGAGGCGCAGGAGCTGTCCGCGATGGCGTGGCGGGCCCTGGTCCGTCGCTGCCCCACGCGGTCCATGACGATCGTCGGCGACGTCGCCCAGACGTCCTCCCTCGCGGGGGCCCGGTCGTGGGCGAGCATGCTCGACCCTTTGCTGCGCACCTCGTGGCGCCTCGCGACGCTCACCGTGAACTACCGCACGCCCACGCAGATCGCGGACGCCGCGCAGCGATTCGCCGCGGCCCACCGCCTCCCGACGTCGTCGCTCACCTCGGCGCGCGACGTGCCGGGAGCGCTCGTCCTGGCCCCGGTCCCGGACGGCGAGGACCCGCTGACCGAGGTGGCCGTCCGGGTTCGGTCGGCCCTCGCGGAGTTCGTCGGGCCCGACGGCGCGGGCAGGGTCGCGGTCGTCGCCCCCGCCGACCGCGTCGCGGGCGTGCGCGACCACCTGACCCGTGCCCACGCCCTCGACCCCTTGCTCACGGGCCCCGCCGCCGCGGTCGAGGGCGCGCTGGGCGCGGCCCTGGCGGTCATGAGCCCGACCCAGGCCAAGGGGCTCGAGTTCGACGCGGTGGTCCTCCTGGAGCCTGCCGACGTCCTCGCGGCGACCTCCGGCGCGTCCGAGCTCTACGTCGCGATGACCCGCCCGACCCAGCGGCTCGTGGTCGTGCACTCCCGCCCGCTCCCCCGGGGTCTCGCCGACTGACCGGAGGAGATCGCGTCGTCCGAGGGACAAGACTCGTTTGGTGCTCGCAGCAACTCGGCGCACCATAGACACGTGCTACGTGCCCTCCTCCTTGAAAACCTGCACCCTCTCGCCACCTCGATCCTCGAGTCCGCCGGTATCGACGTGACCGTGCGCACCGGGGCCATGGACGAGTCCGAGCTGATCGAAGCCCTCGAGGGCGTGAACATCCTCGGGATCCGGTCCAAGACCAACGTCACCGCCCGTGTGATCGAGTCCTCCCCGGACCTGGTCGCGATCGGCGCGTTCTGCATCGGGACCAACCAGATCGACCTCAAGGCCGCGGCCTCCCACGGCGTCGCGACCTTCAACGCGCCTTTCTCCAACACGCGCTCGGTCGTGGAGATCGCGCTCGCCGAGATCATCGCGCTGACCCGCCGTCTCACCGAGCGCGACCGTGCGTTGCACGAGGGCGTCTGGGACAAGTCCGCCGAGGGCGCGCACGAGGTCCGCGGTCGCACGCTGGGCATCATCGGCTACGGCAACATCGGCACGCAGCTCTCGGTCGTCGCCGAGGCTCTGGGCATGTCGGTCGTCTTCTACGACACGGCCGAGAAGCTCGCACTGGGCAACGCGCGTCGCATGGACAGCCTCGACGAGCTCCTCGAGACGGCGGACGTCGTCACGCTCCACGTCGACGGGCGCGGCGGCAACGCCGGCCTGTTCGGCGAGAAGCAGCTCTCACGCATGCGCCAGGGCTCGATCCTGCTGAACCTGTCGCGCGGTTTCGTCGTCGACACCGTCGCCCTGCGCGAGGCGATCCTCTCGGGGCACCTGTCGGGGGCGGCCATCGACGTGTTCCCCGAGGAGCCCAAGAAGCGCGGCGACCACTTCGACTCGGAGCTGCGAGGCCTGCCGAACGTCATCCTCACCCCGCACATCGGCGGCTCGACCGAAGAGGCGCAGGAGTCCATCGGCCAGTTCGTCGCCGGCAAGCTCCGCGACTACCTGGCGACCGGGTCGACGACGCTGAGCGTCAACATGCCGAACCTCGCGCTCGAGCAGAGCACCGGCGTGAGCCGGATCGCCCACCTGCACCGCAACACGCCAGGCGTGCTCGCGGCCGTCAACGCGGTCCTCGCCGAGCACGGGACGAACATCGAAGGCCAGATGCTCGCGACGCGCGGCGAGCTCGGCTACGTGGTGACCGACGTCGGTGCAGAGCTCCTGCCCGCCGCCATCGCGGAGCTGCAGGCCATGGACGCGACCGTCAAGCTGCGCGTGCTGTCCTGACTGCCGCCATCCCGACATGAGGAAGGGGACCAGCCCGACG